>CASFZH010000001.1 GCA_949299115.1 uncultured Helicobacter sp.
ATTTTTCATTTTTGTAGTATTTTGGATAAGTCCTAGCATATCACTCACGATATGTTGTGGGGTAAAAACCTGCCCCAGATTTGCTACGTCAAGATTCATAGAAATACTTTCTGTAAATTGTGAATGGCATTATTTCAAGCTTGAAATGTACCCTTGCTTTCTCAAAAAATACTAACTATTCTATATATTTTATATAGTTTGATTTTACATAATTTGGAATACTACCAACAATATAATCAGCTTGAGATTTTCATGCCACGATTCTTATTTATATTTGTAGTAAAACCTTGTATTTCTAGTTTAAAACTATGACATTGTAGCAAATTTATTCAAAATTATTGGAGATTACAATACGATTATATTAGAGTTTTGGCACGCAATTTGCTGATATATTTTCAGAAAAACTTTGGATAAATATATGCAGGAGGCATTTCATGAATGATACGATGTTAAATGCTGTAAGTGGTATAAAGACACATCAATTTGGGCTTGATAGCATTTCTAACAACATTGCCAACGTAAACACTGTAGGTTACAAGGCAAACGACCCAGAATTTAAAACACTTTTTTCTCGTAGTATGGATTCCATGAATGCTTCTACCGTAACAAATAATGATTTTAGCTATGGAGTAACAGGAGCAAGTAACAACGTTATCACAAAAATGGGGAATCTTAAGAAATCTGATAGTGAAACAAGTGTAGCTTATACGGGAAAAGGTTGGTTTGTTGTTGGTAAAAATAAAGAGGGGCAATTTGAAATTAGCGAAGATAATTTTAATGTAAGCGATGAAAATTATTTTACAAAAAATGGGGATTTTACCATAGATTCTGAAGGATATTTGGTAAATTCTGAAGGGTATTATTTATATGGAGTGAATCTTGGAAAAATAAAAGATAATAGCTTCAAAGCTTCTCAAGATCCAGAGCAAGATTATAAAGAATTAGCTAAAGGTGTGATGAAACCAATATCTATTCCACCACAAATTAGCTATCAACCCGTTGAAACGACTAGAGTTGACTTGAGTGTTAATCTTAATCGTACAGGTGAATTAAAAAATGTAGTAGCTGCTTACACAAGTAAGGGAATTTTTAATGAAGCGGGCTTTTTTAATCAAGACTTTAATGCTTTGGCTAATCGTGATGGCGATATGATACGTCCAGACACTTTCTCAAAAGCAGATATTGAGGTAACAATGCCTGATGGGACAGTGCAGATTGCACACTATGAGTATGGAGACGGAACATCATCACAGGGGAAATTCCATACTATAGGGCAACTGCAATATCTCATTAAAAGAGATACAGGTTTAGACTTAGAGCTTAATCGCGGACCAAATGGTGTTATTGACCCAAAAGGTGTGCTTGTTTTGAAAAATAATACGAATACTCCCGTTAAAGTTAAAGTAAGTGGGAATTTTTTTGAGCGACTACACATTACAGGTGAGATGGAAAATATGGGTCCAAAAGATTATATAGCGGGAACTAATTTGGCAGTGCCAAGTTTTACTAATACTACCGAAATCTTTGATACAAGTGGTAAAAAATATGCACTTCATAATGAATATTATCTTGTGAATTCGGGAGATTTAGAAGGAAGTCAGCAAACCCCAGAAACATGGAATGTTCGGAGTTATATCCATGAGTTTTCCGGCGAACGTATGCTTGTAAGCAGTGAAATCAAAGAAGGTAAAATATTTTTTGATAGAGATGGTAAGGCGAGTGCTGATGATATAGATGTCCCATTTTTAGGACAAAAGAATGTGAAGCTTACGCTTTCAAGAAGCACAAATCATGCTTATACAGAATCAGGAGTTAATAATACTGAACAAGATGGTAAAAATCGTGGTGAGAAATCTAATATTCGAATTAATAATGATGGCATTATTTCTGTAACTTTTACAAATGGACAAACTGAAGCCATAGGACGTGTTGGTTTAGCGATGTTTGCAAATGATCAAGGCTTAAAGAAAGTTGGAGGTAATCTTTTTGCACTCAATCCATCGACAGTAAATGGAGAAACCACACAATTAAGTGGGAATCCGAAGCTTGTATGGGACGAATCTTCTAATTTGAAACAAGGTAAAATATTGCAGGGCTATGTTGAAACAAGTAATGTTGATGTAGCCGATGCTCTAACAAACCTTATTTTAATGCAAAGAGGCTACTCTATGAATGCTAAGGCTTTTACAACTTCGGATGATTTAATTAAAGAAGCAATAGCACTAAAACGTGCATAATAATACTATCATATTGATATTTATAATAATATGATAGTCTTTTATTATTATAAAGAGCTAGAATCTACTATAGTGTAAGATATGCTTTCTATCGAAGAAAGTTGTTTGTATTTCTCGATAAGTTAGTAGAATAATGTTGTGACTATTTGCCACTTAAGCTTTTGATGTATTGATCTGCTAGGTATAATCCATTACTTTGTTCACCAATGAGCTTAATTTTATCAACAATTCCTCTAAATAAAGCCTCTTCTTCATGTTGTTCGGCAACATACCACTGTAAAAAATTGAATGTTGAATAATCTTTTTGTTCAAGCATAAAACTTACTAATTCGTTAATTGACTGTGTAATAGATATTTCATGTTGATATGTTTTTTCAAATACATCAAGTAGACTTTTAAAGTTAGATTCTGGTTTTTCAATGCTTTGTAGCTCTACCGTGGAATCTGTTTCATTCAAATAGGTAATAAGCTTTTTAGCATGATCGCTTTCTTGTCCGGCATGTTCAAATAAGAATTTACCGGCACCATCGAATCTATTGTTGAAACACCATGAACTCATGCTAAGATATAAATTTGATGCAAACATTTCTTTTGCAACTTGGTCATTAAGCCTTTTAATAACATCTTTTGATAACATAATAAACTCCTTGAATAATTGTTGTGTTAATTTTTGGAATTAACTTTATCATTATAATTAATAAAATGATAATTGTCAAGATAAAATTATATAAATTATTAAAAATTAATATAAATGATAAACTATACGCTTAACCGTTTATTGGTCTGCTACATTCTCTCATGTTTAACATGCACGGCGAAACATGTTATATTTATGTAGATATTGCTACACAAGATATAAGCTTAAGTAAGCCTAGCGATATTGGTGTAAAATGGCGTAAAGTCTTGATTAGTAGTAGCATAGATAATAATAATGTAGCTCCTAGTAGAGATTCTTTAACAAAAGTATGGTTTGTTGAGGACGGCTATGAGATAGGACAAGGTAAATTAGATTTAAGCAATAGAATGGATAACTATCAATTAGGCTATTTTCTAGTAAATAACAACAATTTAGATACTATCTATAATTTTGCAGATTATCCAAGAATAGAATACATGTTTAAGGCTTTAAACCTTGTAGCATTTGAGAATTTCTCTGTATTCCAAAAGATAGATGATTATACATTCAAGATTAGAGGCGATATGCGAGGCTATTTCATGCGAATATTTAGGAATGAAAGAGAGGATATAGACAATACACGAATATTCTATGAGTTACAAAATCCTGCTTTACCAAATATAACAGGTAGGTCTATCATAGAATATTCAAGAAATAGTGGATATGGTGGCTGGGCTGTTTCTTTAATGCCAAAAGGCAGCGAAGGACAAAATGCAGATAATCTCTTTTCTGCTAAAAATTCAAGTCCAATTTATACAGATTCTCATAACGATGTAACGCCTTATAATTTTAATGTGAATTTACTTGTTAAGGTGTGATTGTAGTTTTATAAGATATGCAATGATTGAAAAAAGGTTATAATAAACCTCAATTTTATAGAATCTATAAAGAAATATCAAATTTGATTATGTATTTAAGAAAGAAAGCTATATGACCTCCTTTCCTATCTCTAGCAAATAGAAAAGTACATCAATTATTTTTAATACATTCTGTTAAAAAGTAGTATAATTAACAAAATTATTGTTATAATTAACTTATAGTTCATATAAACCTCCTTTCAAGCCTTACCGCTAGAAAGCAAGGTAAATTTGCCCGATTAGGTTTGCCGACTTAATCGGGCTTTTTTATTGTATCAAAAATATTAATTTTTATTTCTGTTTCTGTTGTAATTATTAATCCTTTTTTTAAGTTTTCTTTCTCTTTTTTCTTGTGCTTTTTGTAATGCTAGTTCTTTTTCTTGTTGTGTTTGCGTATCTTTTGGAATATCTAATAAGCAAGTAGCAAGAATGCTTCTACAAAATATCTCTTGTTGTTTTGTCATTGTTTTTTCTTATAAGCTTGTTTAAAATAAAAATCTTTCTTTGTTTTTAGATTCTAATTGTTTTTTCACTCTCTCTAGCTCTTGTAAAAGCTTGTCATATTTCTTTTTCTCTATAATGATAAATTCTCTTTTTTGAGTTTTAAAATCTACTATTTTTTTGACACGATGTAGTGATATATAGTTATAATGATATTGGTTATATTCTACTTGTAATTCCATTTAAACATCTCAACCTAAAAATTAATATCTTGTAAATCATAAGTCATAGCGTTGTGATAAGCTTGTTGTAGTTTGGCATTATGCTGTATTTGCTGTTTTTCTTGCTTTTCTTGTTGAAATTCCTCATGCAATGCTTGTGTTTGCATAGCGATATTTTGTTGTATCATATCTTGCTGATAATATGGGTTAGCAGAATAAGCTTGTGAATGTGAAGCAGTTTGATTCTGTAATACATTATTATTTGGAGCTTGTGGAATATTCTGTTTTATGTTGTTTTGTTGTGTTTTTCTATTAACAAACTCTAAATTTTGATTCTGTAATACATTGTTTTGATTGTGTGTGTCTTTATTGTTAAAAAACTCTAATTTCTCAACAATTACGCTGTGTTTATGAATCGTATCGCCTCTTTTATTCTTAAAACTATCAAAATATAATCGCCCATCAATCATAACACGAGAGCCTTTGTGTAAAAACTGACTTGCAATTTCTGCATTTTTACCAAAGGTTTTACACTCAATGTAACACACTTCATTTTCTATATTGCCATTACCATTTTTAAATTTTCTACTTATTGCTAAATCAAAATTCGCACATGCTAAACCTGTGTTTAAATAATGAATTTCTACATCTTTTGTTAAATTCCCTGTTGCTATGAATTTATTCATGATTTTTTACCTCATTCTTTTTCTGTCTTTTATATTGTTTGCCTCTATACCCTGCATAATAAGCAAAACCAATTGGAATAACTCCACAACCAACAATAAACATTATCACTGCAAATATTTGATTAAATTCCATATAAACCTCCTTAATCTCTTAAGTTTTCTATTATGTCTTTTTCCTTTTTCTGTCTTGTTTCTTAACCTTATATAAAGCGTAATAACTAAATGCCACTGGAATTAATCCCGCAATAGCAAAAAAAACTAATGCTAAAATCTGATTATTCATTATTAATCTCCTTTTATTCTTTCTGCAAAATCAAAAAATAGTATTAAGATAAATATTAAAATATAACATCAATACATATCCCATAATCGTATATTCATTGTCATGTGTAAAAGCTTATCCAACTAAACCTAAAAAAGCTACAAATAAAGCTGTTATGATATTTTTTATTAAATCCACAATCGGCTTATAATATTCTCTATCTTTGTTATCCATATCACTTGTCTCTTTTATCTTTACTTTCTTGCCTCATTTTATCTAAACAATCAATTTTTATATTTACATGCATCATAAACTTTAATATCTGCATCACAAACTAACTCTTTATCATCATTTTTAATAAACCACTTTTTTCACATTTAAAACATTCATTCATACTCATAAGTTATCCTTTAAGTTACTTTTCTTTTTAATATTAATCTTTCTTATCTTTTAATTCCTTAACTTGTTTCTGTAAGTCAAATATAAATACCCTTGTATTATCAGCATACCTAATATGCAAGCCTCAAAAATAAAATCTAACATATCTGTCCTTTTTTGTGCTACAATTTTATATCTTTAAAGGATACCCTCTTTTTCAAGAGGGTTTTAGGCTTAAAGCCACTTCACAATAAATACTACAATTGCAATTATCTTAAGGGAATAATACACAATCTTTAAAATATCTATTGTTAAAGTAAGCTTTAACCTAATCTTTTTAAGTCATTAAAAAACAATTATACAATACTATATATGAAATTATTGAAGCATTAGAGGATATACTGTCTGCTTATTCTTTCCTCATTAAGATTATTGTGATCCAATCGTTGATAGAAACTTACTATTATCTTTACTTATAATTCTGTAGGTTATCAATTATTTTTTAAACACTATAAAAACAAAAAGCAGGTGCTGTAGATTCGAATTATTTATGAGCTTCTAGATTACTTAATTTAGGGCAAAAATGTATGAATGTGTGCCAATTCATTTTTTACACTTTCATCAAAATTTTCTCTTTCTTTAATTAAAAATGTCTCTCCTCTATATAAGGCAACTTCAGCTGGACGCATACGTGAATTATAATTACTTGCCATACTATATCCGTATGCACCAGCACTGTGGATGAGAAGCAAATCTCCACTCTCACAATGTGGTAAAATCACATCTTTTCCGATATAATCTCCACTTTCACAAATAGCACCAACAACGTCGCATTTTGTTGCTTGTTTGTTATTATCATTTTTTAAATATGAAATGTGATGGTATGCGTGGTATAGACTAGGACGCAATAAATCATTCATAGCACAATCTACTATTACAAATCTTTTATTATATGTTGTTTTTTCACCAATAACACGTGTAAGCAACACACCGCTATTCCCAACAATGAAGCGACCCGGCTCACAAATAGCAGTTAAATCAAGAGCGTCTATTTTGCGTATAATTTGGCTAATATAATGTTGTATATTAAATATTGTTTCATTATCTTTATATTGGATTCCAAATCCACCTCCAATATCAAAGAATTTTAATGGAATATCAACTGCTTTAAGATTTTTAGCTAATTCTAAAATTTTTTGTGTTGATTCAAGTAGTGGGTCAATTTCAAGTATTTGTGACCCGATGTGGTAATGGATTCCGATAGGATTTAAAAAATCGCTTTTATGTGCATAAAGATAAAGTTTTTTTGCATTTTCTATATCTAAACCGAATTTATTTTCACGTAATCCCGTAGAAATATAGGGATGTGTTTTAGCATAAATATCTGGATTTACACGAATTGAAATACGTGTTCTATATTGCATATCTTTTGGCATTTTTTGGTTAAGAGGATCTGTAATTGTTTTTGGTATATGTTGTTTTTTGTATTGTTTTTTTAAGATTTTATCACCATATATTTCTTTTGTGATTTGCTCAATACGGAGTAGCTCCATTTCAGATTCCACATTAATAAATAATACACCAAGTTTAATGGCTTCTAAGATTTCATGGTCTTCTTTCCCTACGCCACTAAAAATGATTTTATATGATGGAATGCCTGCAAGTAGTGCACGTTTTACCTCATTTAAACTCACACAATCAGCACCACTACCACAATGTGCAAGTGATTTTACGACACTAAGATTCGAATTTGCTTTTAGTGCATAACACACTAATGATTTAAAACCGCCAAAAGAATTTTTTATATTAAAGTATTGAGTTTGTATGGAATCTATATCATAGATATAGAGCGGAGTTCCATATTGTTTTGCGAGTGTGATATAATCACATTGCGAATTAAAGTGTTGCATAATATATCCTCAACAAAGCATAACTAAGAAAATATCATTCTACCGAATAAAAAATAATTTATCTGAAATCTCTTAAATTTTATGATAAAATAGCAAATCATTATTTTATTTTTACTTCTAAAGGGTTAAAAAATATGGAGACAAATTTCATATTTATAGGCGGTAGCTTTGTTGTTGTGGTTATACTTTTTATATTTGCACTCTTTAAGTTTGTTTTATCAAATAAGCCAAAAGAAAGAGAATACAATATTGATATTCAAGATAGTTTTAGTATTGATACAGTTAGGATGGTGCTTGATTCCACACAAAGTACGCTTGAAGATTTACAAAGTGCAATTGACAAACTCTTTGAAGAATACGATGCATTAAATCCCAATAAACAAGAAATAAAAAGTATTTTAATTGCTCTTTCTTTACATAAAAATGCTCAAAAAGATATTATTATTGATACGCAAAAACGTTTTCAGGAAAAACATCCAGAATTAGAAATGGAATTGGAAAGAGCTGTAAAAAAGGGATTAGATTCGCGTGGAATAAGGAGAAGAAATTAGAAAATAAACGTATCATACCAAAGGTATGAGATACTCTATTCTATTAGAGTTACATATTGCTGATCTTGGTGGGTGTTTGGGATTATGAGCTCTTGTTGATTAGTGTTTTTTTTTTTTTGGTGTAATATCATTCTATGTATAAGGTCAAGAATGGCACTTGCGAAACGTATTATTCTCATTATGCTTTTGGGTGGTTTGTTTTTTATTATTCTTAATAGTGGGATAGTGTGGTTTAATATGCCAAGTAAAAAAAACTATCCCGTAATGGGTGTTGATGTTTCAGCACATCAAGGCAATATTGATTGGAATATTCTATCAAAGCAGAATGTATCTTTTGCTTTTATCAAGGCTACTGAGGGAAGTGGTTGGGTAGATAAAAAGTTTGCTTATAATTTTACATATAGTATGAAATATGGTCTTATTGTTGGAGCATATCATTTTTTTAGTTTTGATAGTAGCGGAGAGTCGCAAGCTAAACATTTTATAGCGAATGTTCCAAAGTATGTTACGATGAATACATGTGTGTTGCCTCCAGTTGTAGATTTGGAATTTTATGGTGATAAATACTCAAACCCACCAAGTGCAGAATCTATCTATAAAGAGCTCCGTACTTTTCTTATATTGCTTGAACAACATTATAAGAAAAAACCAATTATTTACACAACTCCGTCATTTTATAAAGCCTATTTACATACGAGGCACTTAGAATATCCATTATGGATTCGTTCTGTATTTTTTTCTCCCGATTCTATATTGGCAAAAGTTTTTGATGTGTATTTTGATAAAACGCAATGGACTTTTTGGCAGTATAATCCTAAGGGTGTATTAGAAGGCTATGAAAAAGGTGAAAAGTTTATTGATCTTAATGTATATAATGGTTCTTATGCAGATTTTAAAAGACAATTTTGCAATTCTCATGATGGCAAAGATTCTAATGTAATCTAGTTATTATGACTAGTTCATGTATTAACATGAAAGATTAGATAGAATAGAGATTATAAAATTTATGGACAAAATATGGTTAATAAAATATATTGTGCAACGCAAGATGGACTTGATTCTAAAATTGTTGAGGTAGAGGCTACATTTACTCGCGGTTTGCCTTCATTTAACATAACAGGTTTAGCATCGCATTCTATTAAAGAATCGCAACACCGTGTCTCTAGTGCGTTGAATAATCTTGGAATAGATTTTCCACCATTAAAACTCAATATTAATCTTTCGCCATCAGATTTACCAAAAAATGGCAGTCAATTTGATTTACCAATTGCACTTTTGATTGCTGCGAGCAAAGAAAGTTTGTCTCTTGAAGAGTGGTTTGCATTTGGTGAAGTTGGATTAGATGGATTACTCAAAAATGTTGGTTTGATATATCCTATGCTTTTAGATATTGCTTTGCGTTATCCAAAAGCAAAAGTAATTTTGCCCTATGAGGCAAAAGAATTATTCAGTAAGATTCCAAATTTGCAAATGGGTTTTGCTAAAAATATTATGGAGGCTTTAGATATCGTGAGGGAAAATATCTTGCCAAACAATGAACAAATAGATTTTGATTTTAAATCATTTAACATCAATGGGGAAAGGTATTATTATCATGATAATTTTGAAAGTGATTTTAGAGATATCAAGAATCAAGAGCGAGCCATTTATGCTGCTTTAATTGCAATTTCTGGATTCCATAATATTTTATTTGAAGGAAGTCCGGGCTGTGGTAAAAGCATGATTGCCAAACGTATGCAATACATCTTACCTCCATTAAGTCTTATTGAGATGATAGAAAGTGTTAAACTACAAGCTTTTAGTGAACAAAAATTACAATATCAACCAAAGCGAAGTTTTAGAGCACCACATCAAAGTGCCTCAAAGGCAAGTATTCTAGGGAGTGCATCACAATTTAAAGTAAATCCCGGTGAAATCGCTCTAGCCCATAACGGTATGGTTTTTTTCGACGAATTGCCATATTTTAAAAAAGATATTTTAGAGGCTTTACGAGAACCTTTGGAGAATAATCAATTAGCTATTTCACGTGTGCATTCTAAAATAATTTATGATACTTCATTTCTTTTTGTCGCTGCTATGAATCCATGTCCATGTGGAAATCTCTTTTCTGCAATAAAAGAATGTCGATGTAAGGATTCTGAAATTCGCACATATCGCAACCACCTGAGTGAGCCATTTTTAGATAGAATCGATTTATATGTGCAAATGCAAGAACATCTCAATCCACAGAAACATTCTTATCCAATACAATTTGATTCTTTGTCTATGCAACAAATAGTCTTTCAGGTTTTTACAAAACAGATTCAAAGAGGACAGATTGATTCTAATAAACGCATTATTTTTAATGGAAAGTTATCTGAAATTCAAACAGAACAGTATTGCATTCTTGATGAAGCATGCAAGAATCTTATAGAGCAGGCAAAAACACGTTTTAATTTAAGCTATCGTGGAGAACAAAAAATTAAAAAAGTGGCACGTACAATTGCCGATATACATGGACATGATTTCATACAAAAGCAACATGTTTTAGAAGCATTAAGCTTTCGTAGAGTGTAATGGATAAGTTTTAGAAAACCCTGTAAATCTTTATAGCATTTTTAATATTGCATCATAAGCTTATTTTATGTTAAAGAATATATATTGTGTTGCCGTGATTGATGTGAAGTATTTGTATATACGAGACTTTGAATATAGAAGTAAATTTTAATTAGGATTTAGTCCTATATGCTATAACACCGTATTCACTGAAAGGAATCCCATGAAGTATAGCTTGTCTGATATACTAGTGCTCTTGAATATAAGCTTGGCAAAGCCATATTGCGTAAAAAGATACGGGGTGGAGGGATTCCCATTATTATATAGATACAGATATTGTAAAACTCCTTTTTAAACTTCGTATAACAAAACTTTTGCATGTAAGACAACAAAAGTTTTATAAAAAAATCATTTATTTTTTTCCACAATATGAAAAAGAACCAGTTATCATAAATGATCCTCATGAATTAATAAAGCCTTTTGGCATTAAAGTGAGTCTTACAATAGATTAAGCAAAATTATAAAAAATAATAGGACACGTTGGTATAAAGGTAGATTCTATCAATCTATATAAGGCTAAAAAAGAGTTAGCGGTTTTATAGGGCTAAAATCTTACAAGAAACTATACAAAATATATATGTACAATTATCCCAATAATACTCACAATGGGATAGATAGCAGTTATTTCTCCATTAAGAAAAGCAATACCCATATGTCGATTTAATCTATGCTACCACTTTATCTTTAGACCTTATAGAAAAGAATCTAGATTCTGTATTGTAGAATCTATACTTTAGATATTTCGGGTTGCACCCTCAATATGACTAGATTCTAGAATCTATAAATACGTCATATTGAGCATAGCGAAATATCTAAGAATCTAGATTCTGTCGCAAAGATTCTCTTTTAGATTCTATACCTTTAGACTTTAGAATCTAAACAATGTAGATTCTAAAGTCTAGTTACATATGAAGGTAAAAATTCAAGATATCTTAAATACCTAAGAATCCATATTTTAGATTCTAAAATTTTAGATATTTCGGATACTTCATATGCTTAACATGACGGATTGGCATTTGTGTTTGAGATTTTAGAATCACAACTACTTCTAAATAAATCACTGTCATGACACTGCATTAAAAGACAAAATTAAAAAACAAATATGGTAACATCATATATTGTAATTGTATACCATTAGCCCTTGTATAATCATAGAAAACACATTACAATTATGATAAAGGAAAAATATGAAAAAATATTTCAATTTACACATTAGCAATCTACTAGTAAGCATAATAACATTGCATTCTGTTGCTGCAGACACTATTGACACAAATATTAATTTTCATGAATGGCAAAAAAGAATAATTTTCAGCCCACAAAAAAAGGCTTGCCCAACATGTAATTTTACAATCTCTTATCCATTACAAGATACACAATATAAAGAATTGTTTGCTACAAACAATCCAAACATAGATATAGCACTACAACAACAAAACAACAGTAAAGACACAGCTACACTTATGCAGAACAACGTTCTGCATAATCTTTTTGATTCCCCAGCTGAATCTCATGAAGATTCTCTATATTATGAATTTTTAGGACAACGTCAACAAGAATTTATACAAAATGATGTTTTATCTAACTTTCAGAATCACAATTTTCATACTATTCCGACAAATCTTATCAAGGCTATTTTTATGAAAACGGATATTCCATCAGCATATCAGCAAATACTACGTCATAAAGGAATTTTTTCATGTATATATTGCAATAACTTAGATAAAATATCACAGAATCTACCAAAAAAGAAAACAGAAATTACTCATAATACTGTCAAATATGTGTATACACCGCGTGTAACGTCTTACATGATTGAAATAAGCGATACTCTATGTGGAACTGTTGATAATCTAGTGTTTATGCAAGATAAAGATTCGGTAGAATTGTGGGTATATAGTCGCTTTGAGTGCAATAACTCTGCAAATATTCATTAAATCTTTACAAAGATAGATTGAAAGAAAAGTAATCATCAAAAAATTTCAAAAAAATTCCAAGAAGCAAAATATAAAGAACGAACTTCGCAACTCAAGCTTTAGTCTGCTAGTCTCTCTAAAATTTTACAAATAATCATATTTGTGTCGCAACTACTGAAATTTTATTTATTGTTGGTTTTAATAAAAGGTGGCAACAAGATTCAGCGAACTTAAAAATGACAGTAGATTGCAACGCTATAGAAATGCAAGATTAAGCCAAATTATGCTTGATTATTGCACATATGAAAATGGTTTTCCTTGTCATATCAAGTTGCCGGTCGTTTAGTATCGGGCAAGTATGTGAGTATTGTGGAATATACAAGTACTTAAATTATTTTTACATTTTTAGAGCAAAGCTACCTCAGCAGTATAACTGCTTTGAACCAAAATCGTCTCAAAATATTCTAAAGATGAAAAGAAAGAACTGATTATGGGGATTCTTATCCATGCAAATTCGCAATATTCCTTCTATAACGTTCCCTCTTGCAAAATTGATAGTATTGTATCATTTTTACAAGGTGTTGCTCATGATATATGTATGTATATCCTAGACTTTCCTAAACTGCGCGATGAGCGTATCAGTCGCACCCACAGAGGCGAGGGCGGATTCATAAGATTCTTGTAAAATCTTAGAATCTAAAAACCCACCCCATATCTTTTGCCCCGCTGGTAAGCCATTACTAAGCCAATGCAGAGTATTTGAAAGCGGGTAGCGTTGGATACATTTGACAAAATCCACTTTTAGCCCAGCTTTTTCTCCAAGCTTTCTTAAAGTGTGAGGATTATATAAATACAAATGTGGACTCCAATAGGTAAATTCGCTAAAGGCTTTGTTTTTATAGATACTTAGCAGGGCATCATTGGCATTTGGCACTTCGATAATCATCTTGCCATTTTCTTTGAGTAATGAGGCGAGTTGTTTGAGGATAGTGATAGGATCTTGTAAATGCTCAATCACATGAAAGGCTGTTAGGAGGTCATATTCCCCCACCCCACCCCCCCGTAAGAGGTTTTAGATAAGACTTCCTCTAGACTTGAGGCTAGTGGTATGCCATGTGATTCATACACGGGCTTTACTTGAGATTCTAGCTCTATGCCTAGCACACTTTTGGCAAAAGGCTTGGCTTGGATTAAAAATCCCCCATACCCACTGCCAAAATCCACAATGTCTTTACCAATGATAGAATCTAGCACAAACTCTAATCTTGCACGATTGAATTTATACATATCATTGATAAAATCCGTGCGTTGGGCTAGCTCATAAACCTTTTGTTGGTTGTGCATACCACCCTGTGTGTAAAACACATCGCTTGTATGTTGCTCACTCAAAAACACCAAACCACAAGATTCACATTCCAAAATATCGATGGCGGGATTATCTCGCACTTTGCCTTCTCGCCTAAAATACTTCTTACTTCCGCATAGATAGCATTGCATATAAACTCCTTGTAATAAAAGCTAAATTATATCACATTATACAAAACTCTATTTGTCTCTTATTATAGACACCCAAAGGCTCTTCAATCAATTCAAAAAAATGTTGGTCAAAATCCGCATTATAAAAATAGCTCCATTCTCTTTGTAAATTTGCTTTTAAGAATCTAGCATTAGCTGTACGCCCATCAACCACTATCAAAGTACCGGGTAACAAAAAATGCTCAATAGTCAAAATATCCGCAGACATTGGCACCCTATCCTTATGTCTCGTAGAAATTCCCCTTATTTCACCTTTTGGAGAAAATTGACTTGGTGCATCAAGGTAAATAAAATCAGGGCAAATATTTGGCAGTTGCTCATATAATGTGCAAATTCTATCATTGAAAGTAGCCATATTGACCTGTGAAAAATGAAATGCACATTGGTCGTTGGATATATATTTTTTGCAGTTTCAATCCACTTTCAATCGTCATCTACAGAATGACATTCAAAAGCATTATTTCTACGAAGATTGGTTTCTACATAGTTTTTATATTTTTTATTGTATTCTAAAGCATCGTCAAATACTACCGTGCTTTTTCCAACGCCAAACTCCAAGATAGTCGTTACTTTCCTGCTTGTTATTAAATAATGCAATCTTATAAGGTCATCTAATTCTGCAGCAAATGCTTCAGTAAGATTCTCATTTACATTATAATTGGGGGGGGGGGGTAACTTTACTACTCAAAGATTCATAATCGATATTTTTAATGCCTAATTTTTTATGAAATGGAAATTTCATAAGATAAGTCTTATAATTTAATGTATCAAACATCTAATCTCCTTCTGTGATTTTACATAATTACACTGTAATTTCTCATAAATGTTTTGACTTGCTAAAACCATATTTATCAAATATTGCCCTATATATTCCTATGGTTTCAGTCATCGAGGAATCAATTATATCATAATCTATCTTGCAAGACAAACACTGTGCTATAACCTTCTTTGAAAAACCTTCTTCAATATTTATGCAGCAATTCCTGCTATGGATACTCTCATAAAGATGTAAGATTCTATCATTTCGCACATTAAGACCAATTGTCGGCTGTCGTATAGCAATGTTAGCTATATTGGCATGTAATCTACTCACAATGCTTAATTTTGCATATTTGTAAATAGCACATAAATAATTTGCTCCCACATTTCCCTGAATCATAGGAGCTACTCGGATATATTTGCGGGCGGTAAAATTAGACATGGAATCTAAAATTTCACTGATAAGTTTGAGATCTATAAAAATATGGGGAACAAACATAATGTGATAGCCATGATTTATAAAATAGGTACTTATAGTTAGTATTTCTTTAATAAAAGTATCTTTTCTAACTGGTCGGATTTGATCTTGTGGAAGATTAATGGCGATATAACCCTGATTCAAGAGATACGGGGGGGGGGGGGGGAATCTGTCATTTTATAAAAAAAGCCATTATCCAATACTTCCACTAATGCTTCTTGAAAAGAATTGGAATCAAAACCAAAATCATTGCCAAGTTTTCTTAAAGAACCATCATTGCGAATGGCTACATAAACATTATCTTGATTGATGCAAGCCGTCATAAAATTTTTAAATTTTTCTTTATCTTTTACATTGGACTGCCCATAGATTCCGTCATTGTTGCAACCTAAACTTGATAGAATTAGCGGTATTTTGATTTGCTTTAATAAATGCGGAGTTAAAGCAATTGTACATCCGCTAGGGGAATTATCGATGTTGTAGGTTAAAAACCCTCCGCCCCCTATAATACAAACATCAAATGTATTAATATAAGCTACAAATGCAGAATCAAAATACATTTTGTCATTTGCACAATAATTATCATAAAATTTTCTAATTTCTATTTGAGTAACCTCAAAATTTGCAAGCAAAGAGTTTATAATATTATAAAGCCCCATATTTGAAATATTATCACCAATATTTCCGATAAAACTGCCAATATGCAATATTTTAATTGTTTTCATCAAATTATTTCCTTTGTTTTTGTAAGACAACCAACATAAAATCCGCTAAGTCATTTTTGTCAATCAAAGCTTGAATCTCACTAGATATAGCACAAATTTTTTCATATACATGATATGTATCAAAGTTATCAAAAGTATGTATAGTATCCATAAAGCCTTGTCCATAACACCATTTACCAATGACATTGTATTGCCCCCCCCCCCCCGTTATACATTATCTCTAAAGCTTTTTCACTAAAAATATTAAGATGATATGGAGGTATTAAGTGTCTATAGACTCTGTACGGGGACATAGCATTAGCGTAGCTCGCAAGCGATGGGTGGCGTGGCACTTCTATAACAAGCAGTGAATCTTTTTTCATAGTATTCCCAAAAAAATCTATCACTTTCTTTGGATTTTCTAAATGTTCTAATGTATTAAAAAATGTTACCACATCAGCATTTCTGATAGATTCTAAAAGCAATGTATCACAATTTTTAATATCCAAAAACCCCGATTTGACATACGCCCCGCCTAATTTGTGATTTGAAAACTCTAGGGCTTTGGTATCAGATTCAAACCCTTTGATTTCATAGCCCAATTCCTTAGCGGCATAGAGATTTTCTCCACCACCACTGCCTATGTCAAGCCATTTTTTATGGTTTGTATAATGATGCTGCTTCATGACAGAATCTATAAAGGCGACTTTTGGTCTGGCAATATTTTCTAAACGCTTGGCAAAAATTTCATCACTCAAATAGCATTCAAATGAGCTTTCATTGCCATCATTGGTATAAAGCTGGACTAAGTCTTTAAGCGGATTTGCCAAAAAGAGATTCTGACATTCCTGACATTCTTTGTATAGAAAGCCATATATTTGTGCAAAGTCTTGAATCCTGTCGCTCTCACATATTGGACAGTTGGTATAATAATGTTTGTCTTTAGCAAGAAATTTCATAGCATTTTCTTTAGCTTGTAAGACCTGCGTATTAATCCATTGCGGTGTCCTTAAAATCGCCTTGTTATCAAAAGATTTGCCATATTTTTCTATGGTATTTTGTGTTTTCATCGCTTGTCCCTTTCGTGCTTTTTAAATACACATCTCATGTACCCCCCCCCCCCCGTTAATGTAGTATAATGTTGCAAAAATGCTTTTGTGCTATCATTACTGCATTCAATAAATTCACTAACTTTCTTATCTATATTTTGTTCTTTGCAAAGTTCTAAAATACTGACATCAAAAATACCTTTGGTATCTATAAACTTAAGAGCAAAATTGTTTTTATAAGCAAATAAATTTATATTTTGAGTGCTAAATCCATTGAGATGCATTGGGGGAAATATGGCACTTGTAATAATTTTATCATTATGATAAGGCAGTAGTGTCTCTGTTATGCCAACACTATTTGGCACAGCAAATAAAAATAATCCATTTGGTTTTAGTGTATTGTAGATTTGACTGCAAAACATATTTGGATCAATAAGATGTTCCATTATGTCAAAGCCAATCACGATGTCAAATTCAACCCCTAGATTTTTTAATTCTTCTGCAGCCATATTTTTAAACATAACATTGGAATCATTTTTATCTCTTGCTTCATTAGCTATTTGGATTGCCATTTTGTCTAAATCAATGCCATAATATACAATATTATAAAAACCTTGTGATTCCAAATAAGATTTGAGAGCGTAGATAAAATTTCCTGTATTGCACCCAACTTCTAGAATATTAATTTGTATAGTATGTTTTATAATAGGGATAATTTGTGGAATTATAAACTCCAATCTTGTATCTTTGATAGCAACATTATCGTGTTGTGTTTTATGTAGAGTTGTATAGAGCTGTACACTTGTGCTTTTGTTATAATAAATATTCAATATTTCTTGATTTGGGATGGGATTAACATAATAAGAATTGCAGATGTTACAGATGCAGACTTCATAACGCTCCAAAAATTTTTTATCATTTCCAAAATTATTGCTACCACAAATGGGACAATTCTATATTCAAATTTATCATAGTAGGTGTCAAAAATATACTTTGCGTTCTCAATACGCTTTTTATATAATTCTTTAATATTGTCATATGGCTTATAGTCAGTATATTTGCGATATTGCATCAAAGTTTCCTTATAATTAATTTTGATTAGTATTTTGTAAAAGATAGTCTGCAAATTCGCGAACTGCCCCTTGTCCACCACATCGATTAAGGCATATAATGCATGGTAAAGACGTGATGCAGGCTTGTGCATCTTTAGGGCAAGCTCCAATCCCCACTGCCCGTAACACTAACTCATCGTTTATATCATCTCCGATATATGCCACAGAATCTAGACTAATATTTTCTTGTTTGCAAATTTCTTGAAGTCTTGTAAGTTTTTGCTCCCGTGAAAGCCCCATATAGAGATAATCTACCTGAAGTTTAGTAGCACGATCTTTTACAATAGCAGTATTTTCTCCAGTGAGAATTGCTGTTTTGATACCCGCTTGCTTTAATAGCTCAAAGCCCTTGCCATCTAAGGTATTAAATTTCTTATATTCTATACCATTATTAGAATAATACATGCCACCATCGGTGAGTGTACCATCAACATCGCTAGCAAAAAGTTTAATTGATAATGCTTTATTGTGTAATCTTGTGGATTGATAATGTTTCATCAGTGATTCTGCAATGTGCCAGTCAAGCTCCTCATCAATCTCAATACCTTTATATTCTTCCATTTCATAGATTCTTACATTCCCAGAGATTCTATTTTGTTCTTTCCATAGCTTTTCAATCGTGGTTACATAAAATGCCCCATTTTCCATCAAACAACCATTAAAATCTTGTCTTCTTGGTCTTTTTTGAGGATCATAGTTTAGAGCAGCACCTTTACTATCCCAAAAAAATCTTTTAATCCTTACACAGCTAAGCATGCTATCTGCTTTATTTGTTTGAAAATCAAAAATAGCAGTATTAAAATCTTTTGTTTCTGTTAATGGGGAAGTGGCTTGAACCAATACAAATATATCGCTATAAGATAAATTTGTATTGGCATTTATATATTCAAGCATAACAGATTCTGTACTCGATTCATCTTGTGCATTCCGTGCCTCTCTGCGATATATTTCAACCTTAGAAAAACAAAATGACAAAACAATATTTTCAATCTCACTACAATCAGTCGCCACGATAATTTTATCCACTAATGATTGCTGCAAAGATTCTAGATTCCAATAGCATAGAGGCTTGCCACAAAAGTTTTTGATATTTTTGAATTTTATACTTTTACTTCCACATCTTAGGGGCATAAAGGCAATTATCATCTATAACATCCATATTTTAATTTTTTTCTTTGCTCTACCTCTATATCAAGTATTTCTTTATCTTTATATCGTAGTGCCTGTTGTACTTCTTTTAAGGATTTGATGAGATTCTGAAGTTCATCGGGTTCAAGCGATGCACTGTGGTCTGTTCCTTTCCAATTTTTATTTTTTGTAAAGTGCCTTTCGATATAAGTTGCACCCAGTGTAAAAGCGGCAATATCTAAATCAATTCCTAAGTGATGCCCAGAATATCCAACTTGCTTAATTTTCTTGCCATATTGTTCATAGATTCTTGAGATTTCTAACAAACAAGCTTCCTTACAGGAAATAGGATAACCAGAAGTACAAGCGTAGAGCACCAATTGTTGTGTTTTATTCTTATGTTCAAATAAATTTATGATTTTTTGCTCTTCAGCTCGTGTTGTCATTCCCAAGCTAATATGCACTTCACCATCATAATCATCTCTTAGAATCTCAAGCAAAGCATAGTTTGTGTTACATCCTGAAGGAATTTTTATAAATGGTGGATTAAGGGTAATTATCTCTTTTGCTGAAGTTGTATCCCATACAGAAGTGCTATACGTAATCCCTATTTGTTGTCCATAAGCTTGTAATTCTTTATGTTGTTGTAGAGAAAACTCCAATACTTCTCTATGTTCCCCATAGGTTTTGCCATAAGAATTCTTTGGATTTGGATGAGGTGCATTGTATTGCTCTGGAGTTAGGAGTTCTTTATTGTTGCGTTTTTGAAATTTTGCGATGTTAGCACCAGCTTGTTTGGCTAAAAACATCAATTCTTTAGCGATATGTAAATCCCCTTTATGGTTACAACCAATTTCTGCTATGATTTTTGGCATTATGCAATCATTCATTTTAGCTCCTATTGTATTTATCTTCGTATCGAATGATGTCGTCTTCTCCAAAATAATTACCTCTTTGAAGCTCAAAAAATACAAGATTGTTTTTTGACGAAATATTTAAGATTCTATGCTTACAGCCTTTTGGGATAAAAACATATTTTCCTGGATACACTTGCATCTGAGTATCCTCCAAAACTACATTTCCCTTGCCATAGACTATAATCCAGTGCTCCTCTCTATGTCTGTGTTTTTGCAAACTGATAGCCTGCAAAGGGAAGATAACTATAATTTTAGATTGCAAAATTTTTGTCAATAAAACACTCTTGTAAAACCCCCAAGGACGTGCATAAATATCAAGCTCTTTTTTGTATTTTTTTAATAATCTATAATTGTAGTTGCTCCCATTAAGGCTATTATGCAATACAGCGGAATGAAACTCTGATTTAGTTATATAATTAACAAGCTGCTTTTGTTTATTGATAATGGGCAACACTGCAATCTTATCTTGCATAAAAAGCAAGCTTAATGTTGAAAATTCAAAAGTATTTTCATCGATACACACAGGAATATTTTTGTTTTGCATAAATTGCAAACAAGGGGCATTAAGATTAATATCCCCATTGTGCTGTATTAATAGTCGTCTTATATCTCCATCTGTAATAACTTGTACCAGAGCATTGTTTTTATCAACTAAAAACACAAATCCCTCTTTGTTTATCTCTATTTGCCTTAAAATATCAAGAATACTATTGTGCAATGAACAGCATATATGTGCAAATTTATCAAATTTATTCTTTATCTTTGCCATCATGCAACCTTATTGATGTGTAGTAAAGAATCTACATTATATGTACATCTTGCTACTATAGATTGATGTAGTATAGACTCACATGACAGGCAAAAAAATGTGGCGGTGCTTTGATACCGTTTTAGTTTATAGAATCCCAAATGCCTCATCGTATGACCTTTTGGCTTTTTGTAAGCTCCGAATTACCACTGTGGTTTATGCCTATTTCTGGCACCACAAGCGGCGGACTAGATTCTGAAATAGTAAGATGTTGGATATGGATTGTGTGCATTATAAACCCAAACCTTTTTGAAATTTCTTCGCTTCGCGTTTTTGCATTTTACGTTTATATTCTTGTTTAAATGCTTTAGGTAAAAAGAATAAATCACGCATAATATTGAGAATCATATTGCTACTCCTAGATTCTGTAACAAAATAGCTATCAGCACTAGATGGTTTAATACCATAAGTTTGGTATGCTTTCTTTGGTGGTAATAGCATATCCTTGGTATAATTTTTAGGTTTTTCTTCTGGTATATAGGTGTTGTGCGTTATGGGTGCTAGAGGTATAGATTTAGCTAAAGGAGACTTGGGACATAGGGCATAAAAATTAACATTATAAGTTTTTGCAAGAAAATCCAATACTTTTAAGTCTGTGTCAGTGGAATGCCAAGTTTCAAAAACTGGCTTATTGAGTGCAAAATGTGGAGCAATAGTTAAGAAGTTTTTTTGTTTAATATCAAATCCGTAGGTAAAATCCCCTTGTGTATAAAAATCAATTCCGGCTATATAAATTTCTCTATATCCCATAGCTACCCCAATAGCACAAGCATAAATCCCCGAAGTAGCCACAGCATAATTATATAAAAAATTGTATTTCATATATATTTCAAATTCTTTAATATGTTTAAAAAAATCATGTCCCATTATTACATCGGGAAAAAATGAGGCATTTTGCATAAAATGCGGACAATCATGATTTGGTAAGCCAAAAGTATGGGCTATGATATTGTCTATCACATATTCCTGATTTTGTATAAGATTTTTTAATGTATAATAATTCTCTAAAATATGATGAGTAAGCACAAAAGCTGCTGTGATTTTCTTACCTAAAAAATATTTTTCCTCAAAATGAAAGAGATTCACTCGGAAAACATCATATTCTAAAGGTAATCTTGCATAGTCAATTTCTGTTAAACTTGGTGCATTACCAGATACCACAAGAGCTTTATTTTTCATAAACATAACCTTAAAAATATTGGAATTATTGCTATTTGCGTATATTACAAAAAAAAAAAAACAAGTCTAGGGTGAATTATTTTATTTTATAAAAAAGCAATAGGATTGCTATAAATCTTGACTTTGTTTAGTATTTTTGGTAAAATATCGGGCTTTAAGTCAGGGTAGCTCAGCTGGTTTAGAGCGCTGGTCTCATAAGCCGGAGGTCGGGAGTTCAAGTCTCCCCCTTGACACCATACACTTTGACACCACATATTTTCTTGTAATTTTTAAGTTATCTACAATATTTGATACATCAAATAGTTCTTAGTCTCATATTAAATACTTTTTATATTTTAAATGATATTCCTATACAATCTTGTTGAGGTTGTAAAATGCTGCAAAATCTTTTACTAACAATGCAGCAGAGTATTGAAGATGCTTCGATTCTATATTAGCCCAAAACTTCCAAATTCTCTTGTGTGTATATTGTTTTGTTTAGTTAAGACAAACATTGCTCACATAAAATATTAGAAAATAATATTCATTTTTATTTTCTTTTAAGTTTTTTTAATTTAAAATTATAATAGTAATTATTATTTATTATATAAATAAAGGTATAAGTATGATTACTATGTTATTTTATAGTATTAATGTTGTTAATGTCGAATCTTATTGGAATACAGATTTTAGAGTCTTGCATATACATTGTAGATTCGAAAATCTAATCATGTGTGAAGGCAAAGTGGAACATCTAAGGCATCTAAGAATCTACAAAGAGTTTTAAGATTATAGAATCTACACTTTAGATATTTCGGGTTTTACCCTCAATATGACAAAGATTCTAGATTCTTAGATATTTCGCTTCACTCAATATGACGTATTTATAGATTCTAGATTCTCATACACACATGTTAATCTGTCATGTTGAGGATATGAAGTATCCGAAACATCTAAAATTCAAGAATCTAAAAAGAATTTAGATTCTAGTCATATTAAGGGTAGCAAAATATCTAAAGTGCAAATTTTAGATTCTGTAAAAGTCTATAAGGAATAGAGGAATTCCAAGATTTATATTAAAACCTTATTTTACAGGTTAGGACAATCCAAATCATAATATTTTGCTTTGCGTCATAGTAAGAAGTCATAGGCTTTGTGATAATCATGCAATGGATTATTAACTCCTATTTACTGATATTATGAGATTTTGATTTTCTTTATGTCATGTTAGTGTACATCGTAACTAAAAGATTTATGCAGAGATTCTGTAATCTTTAGACAGCTATACTACCTCAATTTGGAACCCGACAATACTATAAGATTCTTAATTATTCACAACATAACAACTTATATTATATATGAATTGTAAAAAAGAGGTGTTATTATGAATTATAAATATTATATTTTATGTTGGGTATCTTGTATATCCATGGTCTTAGCTGATACAATGGAGGACTCATCAACATCAAACGTTACCTCTAAAACGTTTGCTGGTCTCTATGGCACAAAGATATTAGATGCTATTGTTACCTCTGCTACTGGCTTTGATTTATCGCTCAAAGATGAAGCAAAGAATATCTATATATTTACCAAAGAGGACTTACAAAACAAAGGCTATCAGAGCTTAGAGCAAGCATTGCAATACCAACCTTTCATTACCTTTGTTGATTCTGGCTTTGGGAATCAATTAGATTTGCGTGGACAAGGAAGCGATGCAACTCGTGCTGTTAAAATTCTAGTCAATCGTGTACCTATAAATTTACTTGATACAAGTCATGGTGTCGCTCCCTATAATAATATAGATATAGAAGATATAGAATCTATTGAGGTAATCCCAGGTGGTGGAGCAGTCGTATATGGGAATGGCACAAGAGGAGGAGTCATCAATATCGTTACAAAAAAACCAAATAAAGATTTTTATAGAGGCATACTAAAAATGACAAGTGGAGAACGTTTTGGATTACAAGGAGGGCAAGTAGCCTTAGCAGCAGGGAAAAAGGTGAATGATAATCTCTTTGTTCGTACTGATGTGAGTGCAAGTTATATTCCTGGTACTAGGAATACAAGTGGAACTCTTACGACTAATGCCAACACACAAGCTTTTTCTAATGATAATAATACCAATGTGTATGCCTCTTTTCAGACTTTCTATCAAATCAATGAAAATCAAAAGCTAGATTTTAACATAAACTATTCGCATTTATGGACGAGCTATCCTTATGCAAGGCTTTCCTTATCACAAGGTAAAGGTGGTCGTTATGAGCCAGATAGTGATACAGTAAAGACACAAACCGATGCTATGCAAACATCACTCAATTATACTGCTAGATTTTCGGAATCTTTAAGTCTTGATGTATTAACATTCTATCAATTTAGCTGGCTACGATATACATATTATCAAAGAGGCACACCTGGTCAAAATGGATTCATGAATTTTGGTGGTTCGGATTCTGGCTTTGAGAATCACGGTGGTGGAATAAACCTCAAACTTAAATATGATACACAACGCAATACCTTCATTGTGGGATTGGACAATATTTTAGAATATTCTAATAGAGTTAATTTCTTGAATCATATTGTAAATAACTTTATATCATACACTAGCGACATTGAAAATACTGCTACAAAACTTTCAAATTCACTGTATGTTTTTAACAATTATAAGTTTAGTGATAAGTTTGAGTTAGGAGCTGGAGCAAGGATAGAGTACTCTCACTATTGGACTGCAAATATTCAAGAGTTTTTATTTTCGATGCCCAATTTTAATGGTTTTGATAACTTCCATGATCGCACCTATCGTTTAGGTTATGCTGCAGAATTGACACCAAACTATAAATATAGTGATACGGGGAATGTGTATGTCAAAGCCGAGCTAGGCTTTATTAGCCCTAGTGCGTATCAGATGATAAATGCTGACCCAAATAGTAGTGCCAATAATGGCAATAATATTTGTAATGTTGGAATGCAATATTTATGTCGAGCTACAACCAATAGTGTAGAGCCCGAGCAATACCTCACAGGAGAGATAGGCTGGAAAGATGAGTTTGATTGGAGCTATGTCTCTGCAACACTCTTTTATACTCATACTTTTAATGAAATCTTTGTCAATAATATCACACATGGCACAGCCTATACATATAGCAATCTTGGACAAACGCAGAGGCTTGGACTAGAGATTCTAGCAAGGCAGAGCTTTGGAGAGACAGACTGGCTACGATTAACAGAGAGTATCGCACCTCTTTATACCAATGTCTTGCAAACAAATGGCGTTAATGATTCCCTAAGAGGCAATATTGTTCCCTATGTCCCTTGGCTCAAAGCAACATTAAATATTGAAGTTGATATTTTTAAAAAAGATGCGACTTTTTTAACTCTATTTTTAAATAATGCGTATTTTTCACAGACCATAGCCCTTGGCGGGAGTGGTTCAGAGACGGATTATAATATAATTTCACTTATGAATGAAAAAGGATATGTGCTAACTGATATTGGCTTGAATTATGGTATTAAAGCCTTTAAATTGAATGTAGGGGTAAGGAATATCTTTGATTCGTGGTATGCAACCTATCAAAAAGGCGATACCTATTATCCGGGTATGGGGAGAAGCTATTATGCAGAGTTACGATATAGTTTTTAATGTCAAAATGATATGAATCTTAATAGCATAAAAAACACAACAAACACAAGAATCTATCCTTATAGACTTTTGTTGGAAGATTCAAAGTGATGTGCTTCAAAATGATTCCAATATTATAACAACACTTATTATAAAAACACTGCAATGCGGCATTAAAGAATTAGTATAGTATTATTTTCCTCTCAATCACTTTATAGACTAGTGTAGCAAGATATAGCATTCTGCCTACCGCTTTCCAAGTTTGCCTTAAGACACCTACATGATTTATTGTCAGAGCAACATTAAGTTCGTATTGTAGCCTCTGTGCCAAAATCTAAGCAATTCTTTATCTGAATATTTAGAGAATCAGTATCAAATTAAGCTTACCGCTTGATTCTACTTTTCTTGATTCTACTTATCTTGGTTAAAAGACTCTATTTGTAAGGATAATTTTTACCTCATCATAACATCGCATTTTATAAGTCGTTCAAGCAATGCCGCACTTGGATTATTCACACAAAATAGCCCTATACCATAGCGATGGACTGTCTTATAGATTATTGTAATGGAGTCTACAAAATGCCTTGTACTCTATGGCATTTTCTGATATTCCATGAATCAAGATTGCTTTTAAAAAATTTCGCACAAAACATTTCAGCAACATTTTTGCTTTAGACTTCTATCTACTTAAATTGGCATTAAGAGATTCTAATGATTCTCAAACACCGCAAAAGTGAAAACTTTTGCAACATTCCATGACTCAAATCCACATTAAAGTCTTTAAGTCTCAAGTCTAGGTCTTTCAAAAAGATAGCTCATATCAGTATCCCCATTGCTCTATGCTACTACAATTTTCTCTCACTATCTACCACTTGTTGTCCATCAATGAAGAATTATATAAGAATAATCTATAAAAAGAAGAGAGATTTTTGATAGCTTGGAATCAAACTGTCCTAGATTTACCCTTGGATTCACTCTTGGATTCACCCTTGCTTATCTCACATCATATCTTTAACCAAACAGCTAAACAAGATGCAGGAATATTATAAACTTTAGTTAAAGTCCCCTTATAACACAATACAGAATCTTACAGGGAAAATTCTATGCTTTTGTCTTTAATAGAGATTCTGTAATTTCATAGAGAAATAGTGGGGATTTTCGATTTTGCATTGTGTAGATTCTATACCTTCTTAATGCCATATTACCCAATATTGTATTGTGAATACTATGTTTAATACATTAAACTTAACACTATATCTAATAGTGTATTGAATACATGAACTTCATACAAGCCTAACACTATAATACAAACCTCAATATTTTTAATATTTTGAAACATTCTATTTGTGGAATCGTTTTTGGGGTTTTAACCTCTGCCCTGCCTATTCTTAAAAACGGAGGATACAAATAGGTAAATTGGATTGAGATTCTACAATAACTCAATTATATGTAAGTAAGTGTCTATGATATATAAAAGCCCCAATCAATGTATAAATCTACCATACCCAAGCATAAGCACCCAATTTTACCTTTTAACAAGCATCATCTCCAATGAATCAATGTTATGCTGCATAGACTAAAACTCTCAATTTTTACATAGATTACAAGTTTAGTGTGATAAAAATCATAGAAACCTATTAAACAACAAAAGAATGGAGATTCTAAGATTTTCATAGCAATAAAAACACATTATCATTGCTACACCTCTGCGATGATTCTACAAGATTCTTAAACTTACATGTAAATTCTGCATATATGGCAATGATAGAGGAAATTGATGTGATTATTGTAAGATAAAAATTAAAAATATTTACGAATCTATAATATGCACAAATGCAAGACTCTAAACGGTGTATTGAGACACTTTAGATTCGCATTTTAAATATAACACATAGTGCTAAAATCTTCATTATTCACAGGCATTATATATTCAATAGAAACATAAAGAAATATTAGAATAATACAAAAAACTTTGCATAATTATAATATTTTGACATTATATTATTACGATAGAGACTTTAGATTAATCGACCAAATTCCCTTGCAATAAGTCAGATATGCTGAACCCAGCCACATATCCTAATCGTTTGGCTACTAATCATGAGAATCTAATGCATTATTTGCTATATCCTTTATTGTGTTTTCGACGTTTTTAACCACCCAATTTGGTGTGCTAGCCCCAGCACTAATGCCACACACTTTTTTATTAATAAACCATTCGCTTTGGATATCCTCTTCATTTTCCACTAAATAACTATCCTTACAATAATTTTGTGCAATATGAAAAAGCTGTTTTGTATTAGCGGAAGTTTTACCGCCAACAATAATCATAACATCAGATTTTTGACTTAGGGTCCTCGTTGCCTCTTGGTTTTCAAATGTGGCATTGCATATTGTGTTAAATACACGGACTTCTGGACAATTCATAACAAGATACTGCACAATTTGGGTAAATTTTTGAATCTGCTTTGTAGTTTGCGAAATAACAGTAACTTTTTTTGGAATCTTTTTTATTTGTTGTAATGATTCTAAATCTCCAATTACGAGAGGTTTTTTGATACTATAACTCATAACACTCTGTATTTCTGGGTGATTTTCATCACCAAATATAATAATATCATAACCTTCGTTACTCATCTCCTCAACAATTTTCTGGGGTTTTATCACAAATGGACAAGTGGCATCTGTGATTTCTATACCCTTTTGTTGTAAAATGGCAAAATTCTGCTTTGTGATTCCATGTGTACGTATAATAACACTTTTACTATCACCTAAATCCTTAATATCCTCTTGCACTCTTACTCCAAATGTTGTTTGTAGTCTTTGGATTTCAAGAGGATTGTGTATAAGTGGTCCTAAAGTAAGCGTATTGGGATTCTTTTTTGCTATTTTTTCTGTGATTTTGATGGCTCTTTTCACGCCAAAACAGAAACCATATTTTTCCGCTAATAAAACTTCCACGTATTTCTCCATGAATAGAAAATTGTATCTTATTGTATCTTATTTACAAAAATGGCAGCACAGTTTTATTGGTATTTTGTTAGAATCTAGCTTTAGAATACAACATGAGTTTTAGGTGGTAGCTATAAACATAATACAATAGATTTTCTAAAATGATGGTATGTGACTAAAAAATAGCCCTTGTTATTTTGCTAGTGATAGATGTAAATTGATTAACGTATGAAAACTAATATTTTTCACAATAAAATGCTATAATATGCAATTTAAAAATTGCACAAAGAGTATTGTATGAGCAAAAAAGATACAAAACAATCGCAAATGGCTAAAGCGATTTTAGACGATTCGGTAAAAGAATTTCAAGCTTTGGGGTTAAAAACAAAGGTGTTAATGGGTGTAAAAGATGCTGGTTTTAGTACACCTAGCCCTATTCAAGAAAAGGCTATTCCATTCATACTTGAGAGACGTGATGTCATAGCACAAGCACAAACAGGGACAGGTAAGACTGCGGCATTTGCTTTACCTATTATCAACAATTTGAACAATAACGGCACTATTGAGGCTCTTATTGTTACTCCAACTCGTGAATTAGCAATGCAAATTAGTGATGAAATATTCAAATTAGGTAAATATTTGAAAACACGAACAATTTGTGTATATGGCGGACAAAGTGTTAAAAAACAGCTAGAACTCATAGAACGAAAACCACAAGTCATGATAGGCACACCGGGTAGATTATTAGATCATTTGAAAAATGAAAGATTAAAGAATTTTTGTCCCCAAATTGTAGTATTAGACGAAAGCGATGAGATGCTTGACATGGGATTCATCGATGATATAGAAGAAATATTCCAATACATTCCAAATAATGCACAAACACTCCTTTTTTCAGCTACAATGCCCCAAAGAATTAAAGAATTAGCAGAAAGGATACTTTATAATCCCGTGCACATTAAAATTACACCAGATAATATTACAAATACTGATATTTCACAACGATATTATATTATCAATGAAAATGAACGTAATGAGGCTATGACACGTCTCATTGATACAGAATCGCCTAGTAAAAGTATAGTTTTCACTAGAACAAAAAAAGAAGCCGATGAACTTAATAACTTCTTGGCTCATAAAGGCTATAAAAGTGTAGCATTGCATGGCGACATGGACCAAAAAATGCGTAGAGAATCTGTCAATGCCTTTAAAGATAAAAAAGCCACTATTATGGTAGCGACAGACGTGGCAGCAAGAGGACTTGATATTAATGATATTAGCCATGTATTTAATTACCATATTCCACTCAATATAGAATCTTACGTACATCGCATTGGCAGAACAGGGAGAGCTGGAAAAAAAGGAGTTGCTATAACTCTTGTTACACCACTAGAATATAGAGACTTAAAAAAAATTCAAAGTGAGACTAAGGCAAAACTAGAACTTTATGAAATTCCAGGTGAAAGTGATGATAAAACTATTAGTGATATTTTCAATGCCAAAGTTTCTGATGATGCACTCAGTCTTTATGAGAGAATCAAAGATAAAGCCGATGCGGCACAGTTAATATTACGTCTCTTGAGCCTACATATCAAATATAATGTTAAAATCGGATTAACAAAAGAAGAGGTGCAATATATACATCAACAAAATGATGAAATCAAAGACCAAGAAAGCAAACGCACAAAAAAATCAGCCAAACAAAATAAAGCCTCTGCTATATCTAATAAATATTCTCATAATCAAGAAAAATCACGCAAGAGAGGGAAAAACTCAAAAACACCATCTTCTCAAGAAAGAGCAAAACAACAAAAAATGCAAAGTCAACAAAAATATTATAAAGATTGATAGAAATAGCATAATAACACGATGCAATAATCAGTGTAAAATACTACGATTATGTAAAAATATGTAGCACAATATCAGACTATATATTTACTATAGACAATATAATATCTGTTAAATATTGTATGCAATCAAAGTGGGATATATTGCTAGAAAATATTGTGTAGGTAGGAGTTTGGGATACATTTTTAGAATTATATGAAATCAAAGTTGGCATAAACTTTAGACAAAGTCTAAAGTTTCCTATATATTGTCTATTGTCTAAAAATTACTATACATTCCCATACAAATACTACACATATATAAGCACATGACTTCAAGCTCGTTATAGGCATATAACACTTATTTCAAAGGTATTGACATATACATTCTCCCCATTCTCTATAATTATGACACAATATGTAAAAAGTATCTCAAAAATATCAAAGCTTTTTTATCTTAGCCATTTTGTATAAACAAGCATTTTACAGTGCAATTTCAAGGGTATTTAAACACCTTTGTGGTATAAGTATAAATCTTTGAATGTTTTTATAATTCATGCGAATCTTTTCCATAATTCCTCATATGATTTTTATGAATATCTACACACCGCTTTGTAAAACATATGCCAATGAGTTTGAGAATCTTATATTTTATTATAAACGAGAATGAAGTGATATTTATGTGATTATCCCAAAGTACCGTGATTTTTTATTATAATGTAATACAAAATTACTCTGATTTGCAAAAAAGTCTCATACTAACATTGAGAGATATGGATTTTAATAATCATGATTCTGGGTTACTCTTATAATATTGGTTATACCATATTGTTATTTCTGGATTTGGACAATAAATAAAAAATTATAAAAGCAATAGTATAAAACAATCATATATTAATTACAAAAGAAATATTTGCATTATCATTAACTACTGCGATATAGTATCTTTATTATAGAGACTTTCTATAAGGGAAGATTGTTGTAGAAAAAAATAATGGTCTCCCTCTAACACATGGCTTTTAGCATGTGGCATCAGTCTGCATATTGTATGATATGATTCTAATGGGGTGGCAGTGTCATTTCTGCCCCAAAAGATTGTCGCTTTTTGCTGAAAACGTGCATACACATCTTTAAAGTCTTCATTAACGACACATTTAAATACTTCATACATGATTGAATTGAGATTCCTAGCATCTTGTGCTTTTAAAAAATCTAAAGATATTGGGCTATATTTGAGAATCTTAGAGAGAAAAATTTTACATTTTATACCAAATGGTTTTGGCAGCAAGATTCCGGCACTGCTCAAAAGGATAATTTCGCGATTAAGCAGTAAGGCAATTTTGCCACCAAAACTATGCCCGACAATAATGCTATGTTCGCTAACGGCATTAATATGAATTTGTTGCAAAAAAAGCTCTATAATATTCGCATAATCATACGTATTCAGTAACATTGTATTGATACTTCCACCAAAACCCGGCAAATCAATATAAAGATGATTAAAATCATGAAAGCTTTTTTCAAAAGCCATTACCATAAGCTCTTTATTGCTACCCCAGCCATGCAGAAACACTATATTTTTTTGTGCATTATGATTAATGATTCGATAAGAAATTGTTACAATATTATTGCGATATACAATATCTCTAATAGCCATATTATTCCTCAGGTTATTTTAAAAAGCTATTGTAATATAAAAACAAAATTTGTGGATATTTTTTGTATAATATTGTATTTATTTTTGCGTTAAGGGAAATAGCATGACCGAACCAATGAGTAAGTATGGCTTTAATAAATTATCTCAAGAATTAAAAAATCTTAAAGAAACAGAAAGACCAAAGGTAGCAAAAGAAATCGATATAGCACGTGCACACGGTGATTTAAAAGAAAATGCTGAATATCATGCTGCAAAGGAAAAGCAGGCATTTATCGAATTTAAGATTAATGAATTAAGTAAAATGTTATCCAATGCCGAAGTAATCGACCCAGAGACTCTTGCCCATGATAAGGTGAGCTTTGGTAGCACTGTTACAATTTTAAATCTTAATACAGATAAAGAAAGTGTTTATACTATTGTTGGTACGACGGAAAGTGATCCATCAAAAGGGTTTATATCATTTAATTCCCCGCTTGCTAGCGGATTAATCGGCAAGGAAGAAGGCGAAGAAGTAACAATAAATCTTCCAGCGGGAGAAACTGACTTTGAGATTCTAAAGATTGAATATAAACCTATTGTTTTTGAATAAATCCATTCTCTTATATTCACAGTATGCAATAACATTATAGCAAACAATCCCATGAAAGATTAGAAATATCATGAGAGACAAAAAGGAGCTTCTGATATATACGATTGCGTTGTTTGGAATCTCACTAATGAGGTAAATCAAGTTTTTATGCTCACGTTAAAATCAATAAAATTTTAAATAACTAAGATTATACGTCTTACTAGTGGTCTAAGTAAAACATCTCAATTTCTGAAATCATATTGATGTAATTTTTATAAAATCTTATACTAATTTGTAAGTGAAAGTAAAAAGAATAACATAGTATTGTGATACCGTTTTATAATTTTTGGTGATAATAATACTAACTCTATTTTGATAATAAGGAATTTCTTTGAATCTTGATATATATCTCTATGGCTTTTTGCTCTCATTTTCACTCTTTGCAGCCATTGGAGCACAGAATATCTTTATTCTCAAACAAGGTATTATAAAAAATCACATCGTAGCAGTTTGTGTTGTGTGCTTCATGTGTGATGTAATGCTTATCTCACTTGGTGTATTTGGTGTGGCACAATTCTTTAGTCAAAATAGTTATTTGACTATAACTCTTGGTGTACTTGGGAGCACCTTCGTATTAGGATATGGACTCGTAGCCCTCAAATCAGCATACAAAACAAAGGCATTGGGCAATATTGATATAGATTCCAAAAAAACCTCACTACGTAGCATTATCATTCAAACACTTGCTATTACTTTGCTTAACCCTCATGTGTATTTAGATACAGTGGTTGTGATAGGAGCATATTCACTCACGCTTGATTCTATGCAAAAAATAGGTTTTGCACTTGGGGCAATAAGTGCATCATTGGCATGGCTTTTGAGTTTAGGGTTCTTCACGCATAAGGCAAGCGTGTGGTTTAGAAATCCAAAGACTTGGGTCATCGTGGATATACTCACAGCTCTTATTATGTTTGCTATAGCCTATTGGCTTTTTAGTTTCACATTACAAGAGACAACAAAGGTTGGCAGTATCCCATCTATCTTTTGAAACATTGTACAGATTCCCTTATTTTGATTCATATTGCATGTGTTGTGTCTATAAAACAACAATAGATTAAGGACTGTCTCTATTTTATATACAATGCCTTTTATCGTGTTTGCATAAGTTAAAGCATTGTTTAATACATAATTGTTAAGTACAAGAAATCTAATAAACATGCAATATAATAAGACTTTAACCTTATATGTGAATACAATCTTGCAGCTTTTATCTGTTGTATGCAATAACCTTAACTTTATACAAGACTCTTACAATTCCTTCTATAAATGCTTTATAGTGTATTGGTTTATACTGTCCAACATTTTGTATCTCACGCTATTACACAGATTATCTTTTATAAAATCATAAAAATTAGCATATTCAAATATAGCTTTAATATATTGTGTTTTATTGGAATCTGCGAAGTTGGATTGTTGTATAAAAAGATTGTGATAGCAAACACAGTAAAGGCAATATTATCATTGCATGTTTGAGATATACTATCCTAGATTTAGGATTATTTTTATACATGATACTAAGGTATCAATACCATAATGTGATGAATTACCGCAAGAATTTGTGAATCTGTGTTTATGATAAAAATCAAAAGAGAATCATGTTGCTGTAAAATAATGATAGATAAAGAAAGATGAATAGATAAAGAAAGATGAATGGTAATATGATGATAAAAAATGTAAAGAAAGTAATTTGTATTATAGGTTTTTCTCTTGTTCTTTGTTTTTTACTTGATTTCTTGATGATTTATCTCTTTTGCTCTTATCTTTCAAAGATTTTCTGGGTTTCTTTCCTTAGAATTTCTATAAAATATCCTAGTATTTGTGTAAGAATTGTCGTAGAATAACAACCATGCTTATACCCCAAACTACAAGTCAACTTAAAATATTTTTTAGCGATACTGTAATTTCTTAATTCTGTGTTTTTATATATATTACACCGATTTCAAAGCAACTTATAACCTCTTTAAGCATGCAGCCCCTACTAAATGCCCCTCCTTTGCTTTAAAAAGATTGGGATTCATATTCTTACCATAAGTGTATAAGATTCCAAGATTTGTGCAAACCTCTGGATATTCAAGCACACAAGCTCAAGTGTATGCCTCCTTTGCTTTTACAAAATCCTACTTTTCGTTATATATATGACCAAGCCAAAAACACGATATGGCATCTAAATTTTTGAATTTTTTATCTTTAAGATTTCTACATATCTTAGCATAGTATAGAGCTACTCGTATGATGTTATATATGATAAAAAATGGTAATGTCGGATTACCATTTACATGCCTTTTGGGCTAGTGCCATTGCTTTTATTTTGCTCTATTATGTCCAAAGTATACGACACGTCTAAGATTCCACATGATTCCACATTACCACTTTCGCAACTTGTCTGTAATCATGCTATGGTTTATTGTCTCGCGTAACAATGCTGCTATTATTTGTGTGTATTGCAAAGAGATTATTTTGCCATACAATCACACTACATAAAATTATTATGCCATTCCATTTCATCATTATATATCACACATTTATCCTTCTTGATATGTTTCAACATACTTAATAGAAAAATTATACCGTAATTTATAGAATCAAAATGTCCATACACCGTATCTTGCCTATTTATATCACGATGAATACTCTATCATAGAAATAATCATATAAAATTTGTTGCAAATTAGATTCTGTTGATATGAATTCTATTTTGTATCAAGCATTATTTACCATTATATAATCTATTGTTATTTTGAAACCTAGAAAATCTATTGTGCTGCATAGAGATTTTCTGTATACATTTTCGTACATACTTCTATCAATATAACATTATAAAGAATACGTAATAATATGACATAATTTTACTTGCAAATATAGTAAAAACCTTATTTGTGCATGTTTTGTGTTGCTATTAATGTTATATTATAAGTTAAAGATTGTCTGCTCACATAGTAGATAAAGTGATAGCAGACTTACCGCCTACCCATGTTAATACCAAACATGTTAATACCAAAATTGGCACAGTAGGGCTTATCTTTAACGCACATAAAAAAGTCTATGGCTCACTCATTGGCAGTATTAAAGAAACTCAAAAAATGCTAGATTTTTCTTTGAAACACAAAATCTATCCAAAAACTGAAATCATCGCAGCAAACCAAATCAATGAAGCCTATGAGAATCTCACCACTGGGTGGGCAAAATTCCGCTATGTGATAGATATAAAAACACTGTAACTTTGCCAATTAAGACTAGATTCTTATCTAAAATCAGATTCTAAAGCTTGGAAGCGAGGCTTTAGACATACAAATGCGATAATGCTAGAAATAAAGAATTGTGTCGTAGCACAGGGATTAAAGAGGATTGGGGATTACCTCAAATCCTCTTTAAGGCGTGAATATGTAGTGTTGTTATGTATCCTTTTGGAATCTCCCCTCATTACTCACAAATCCCAACAATCACTGCAAGTTTCTACAGAGTTTTTCTGTAAAATATCATTGTGTTTTTGCTCATAACCACAAAGATTTTAAGAAAAGATAGCAAACTATTTTTTATAAGTGATACCCAATACTTTCTTTTTGTTCTCGATTTCCTTATGCTTTTGTTTGATGACTTGTAGGGCTGGGATAGGCTTTAGGGCAATCTTTGCAATCTCTTCTTCTAACTCCTCCATTTTCCCCGCATCTTTTGCTGCCATACCCTTGATAATATCTGTCAAATCATCTATTTGCTCTACCCCAATGGCAATGCCACCCGTTACATTTGCAAGCCATGAGAAAAACTCGGGGTGCTCTAGCCTTGATACTCTTTTACTGAAATCGCCAATATCCACAGGATATAATGATGAGAGGCTTTCATAGGGGATACTTGGATTACAATACACGGTATTTATAGGGGTATCTTGCTCATAGAGTTTTTTAGCTAGCATAAAATAATCATATCCCCTATCGCATTCATTAGGTTCATGTGCTCTAGCATCACCAAAAAGCACGATAGAACGTGCATTGATTTCATTCCAATTAAGATTAAGTGCCTCATGGAGTGCATCTTCGAGTGCTTCGTCTGCATCGCCACCATTGCCATCTGTTGTGGTATCTATAAATTTTTGCAACTTATCAATATTTATGGTAATTTGCTGAGTTTTTGTAACATATATATCACCTGAACCGTGGTCAAGATAAAATATTATACCAATCCTCAAATTTGGGATAATCTGAAACATACTACTACATATTTCTTTGAATTTGCGTTTTAAAACAGAGTGATAGGCAGACATAGAACCCGTCAAATCCCCTATCAATACCAAATCCAAGCCCTTGCGTTTTTGTGCTTCTTGTTTCATTTGTGTTTTGATAGAATCTTTTTTGAGTATCGTATCAATCTTACCTTTCTTCTTGAGAGATTCTATATCTATGGGCTTTATACTTTTAGAATCTTCTTTTTTTACCACAGAGCCACTGCCCATTTTTTTGAGAACAGGGAGATTGAGATTTCCCATTGTTTTTGTATCTTTTTTGTCCATAAAAGCTCCTTTTGCTAAAGTTGTGTTTATATGCCTTTGTTCGCACGATAGGTGCTGTCGTATTCTGCTCTTGCTTGAGTATCTTTGAGAATCTCAAGTATCTCATTAAGCCTCTTCATTATTTCCTCATACTCTTCCTTTTTATCCTCTGGAGCGATGTCGGGGTGATATTTCTTTGCCATTTTTTTGTGCTGTTTTTTGAGGTCTTTTATATCAAACTTCGTGTAGTCAGTGCTTTCCTCATATTCCTCCTCGTATAAAAACTCATAATAGTTTTGCCAAGTATCTTGTGAATCCTCTGTGCTAGATTCCTGCCCCGCATTTGCATACTCATTAAAGAGATTTACCATAGTCTCATAAGCCTTGCAATAGGTCAAGCCCTCCAAAATAGCACGATAACATTCTGCAAAGAGGTGTGATTTGTAGTGTGTATCGGCATTTTCTACGCATTGCTCGATATTCTCAAGCCAGATTCCAAAATCAAGTCCGCTTTCGATTTTGGTATTTTCTATATGCTCCCTTACGCCCTCATACATAGCCCTTAATTCCTCGTTTGCCTCGCTAATCTCATCAATAGGAATGCTAAATCCCTTAAATGTCCCGCTCGCATATTTTTCATCTAGCTCTTTGAATTTATGCAGGGTATCCTCTAGCGTTTGTATCCCCACACGTATACTCTCTTTGACGACAATCTTTGCCTTTTTGCCATCTTCACTCTCATCAAATTTGATAGTATCAAATGTCTCACTCATAGCCTCAATATCTGCCATTTTTCTATCATATTCTTTTATCTTTTCATTGAGATTATGTTCAATTTCTGCTCTTTGTTCTTCCCATTTTTTCTTACTTTCTTCAAAGGCAGAGAGTAGCTCCCGCTCTTTTATGCTAAAGGCATTTTCTTTTTCTGTAACCTCACATAATCGCCTCTCAATATCTGCCTCTTTGGTTTTGCAAAGAGATTCTCTATCCTCCAAATCTTGCAAGGTATCCTCATAGTGCTTTTTACTTTTTTCTGCCTCTTTTTGTAAGCTTTCGTATTTTTCTTTGTTTTCTTGTGCTTCTTTAACTTCTTTATCAGATTTTTCCTCACGTCTTTTTATACGTTCTCTTTCTCTTTGTATATTTTCGCGTTCTTGGTCTAAATCCCTATCTTTTTTATTAAGCCTTTGTTCTTCTTTTTTAACACTTTCCTTGCGGATATGGATACTCATTTCTTCTTTACGATTTGCTTCTTTTTTATCTTTTAGGTCTTCTTCCCATTGGCTTAAGTGTTGTTCTTTTGCTTGGAGTTCAAGTTGTAATTTTTGATTTTCTTCAACCTTTTTTTGAAATTCCCGCACTTCCTCATTGAATCTTTGAATTTCATCTTGCAAGGCTTTATGATTCTGATTCAAGGCTTCATGATTCTGATTGCTTTTTTCTAATGTATCCAGTGTCTGTTTGCTTAGAGCCAATGTCTTAGCCACATTGCGTTCAGTTCTCTTAAGCTTTTTTAATTCTTCTCTTTGTTTGCGTTTTTGTTCGCTCTTGCGTTTTGTAAAAAAATTAAACACCTAAATCCCTTATATACAACATAAAGCGTCCTTACTTCAAAGATAAAACAACACCATAAATTAGAATATTGCCTAAAAACCCTTGAAATGCTCTAAAGATACTATTTCACTTTGATTTTAAATATGATTAAACATAATTATACGTATTATAAAACTAAAAAAAAAAACATTAATATATTGAAAATTCTTGTAAAGGAATCTCTATTATGTAACATTCAAAGATAATAAGAGAAATGAAGATTCTATGTGAATTTGGTATAATGAGTCTCTATTTTGCTTAAATATCATAAATAAGTTCTCAATGTTAATTTTGAATGTTAAATTGGAAATATATCTTATGATATTGTTGCAATAATACAATATGCTATACCTGTAAATATTGCAATACTGTAAAATTCATTGAAATAATAGAAGCTGTAGCAAGGAATAATGCAACTTAAAGGGTTTCAACACTCTTGTATCTAATATTAGATTCAAAGGTGCTTTTTATCATTCATGTCATGTGTCTATTAAACAAAATATGTCATAAAATCTTGCAAAAATATCGCCACATTATGCTGCAATACCTGTAAATCCGCAGTATTATTAATAACAAAATCACTCTTTGCACGTTTGATTTCTATATCCATTTGAGAATGTATGCGTTTGAGGGCAGAATCAGCATCCAAATTATTACGTTTCATAATTCGCTGTAATTGTGTGTCTTGTGGAGCATACACGCAGACAACAAATCTTGCCTTATAATCAAACTTGCTTTCAAAATAAAGTGGTAATTCAATGAAATATGGCTTTTTTTTGGTTTCTAAAATACAACATTGCTCAATAATACGCTGATAAATTAATGGATGGAGCAAGGACTCTAGTAATTCTTTTTTTGCCTGATGATTGAAAATGATTGAGCCAAGTTTTGAACGATTCACAACGCCATTTTCTATTATTTCTGCACCAAAATTTGCCTTAATAGTCGCAGCATTCTTATTTAATATTTCATGCGAAATCGCATCGGCGTCAACAATACAGAATCCTTTTAGGGATAACAGTTTACTTACAGTGCTTTTACCGCAGCCAATTCCACCTGTTATTATGTTTGCATATTGCATATCTCTTGCATTTTTCATTTTATATTCATACCCACTAATACACCATCATTCTAAGCTCCAATCCATAGGTTCTTTATTGAATCGTATGAGAGCCTCATTCGCTTTTTTAAATACACCGCTACCGACAAATCCTCTGGCAAGTGGGCTTGGGTGGGATGCAGTAATAATACAATGTTTATCGCTATTAATAAGACATGCTTTCTTTTTAGCAAAGTTTCCCCATAATAAAAAGACAATGCCATGTAGCTCATTCGATATTTTTGAAATCACAGCATCACTAAATTGCTCCCAACCAAAATCTTTATGCGAACTCGCACAATTTTTCTTTACGCTTAAGATAGAATTAAGTAATAATATTCCACGTTTTGCCCATGCTGTTAAATCTCCATGGCTTGGCATTTTTATACCTAAGCTTTGTTCAATCTCTTTATAAATATTATGCAAACTTGGTGGAATTGGAATCCCTCTTGGAACACTAAAGCTTAATCCCATTGCTTGAGGTATTTCTACATTATTGACCATAAAGCTTCCATGATACGGATCTTGCCCTAAGATGACAACTTTAATACTTCGCAATGGTGTAAGATTAAAGGCATTAAAAATCAAATGGTTTGGAGGAAAAATGGACTGACCCTGTGTTAAAGCATGTTTGTAATGCTGTATTATTGCCATAAAATACGGTTTTTCAAATTCATCTTCTAAAAATTGCACCCATTCTTTGTTAAGAGTTTTTGGAGCTGGCACTTTGATGCCCCTGCTAATGTTCGGCAAGTGAACTATGATAGATATATTGCACTGGTCTTCGAAACTCCATTCTTGTTATCGTATCATTTAACAAAGTGGTTAGAACTCGTAAGTCTGAATAGATACCGCTTTCAACAGTAGCACTTCCTGCAACATATAAGATTCTTGTCCTCTTATAAATATCATACCAATCAAATGTAACCTTATAAGCATCTCGAATAGTGCGTTTTACATTTTGTTGCGATGCCTCACTATTGCGTGTGTCTATGCTGCACGAAGGTACGCCATTGATAACATTACACACTCCAGTTGCATTAAATGTATATTGGTAGTTACTTGATGGATCGAGTCTTTCTTTTGTTACTTTTACATAGATGACGTTACGCACAAAAGATTGTTCAATCTGTCCTTGTAAATAAATATTATTGAATCCACGTTTTTTAAATGCCTCGAGAGCTTGTCCAGCATAATATTTTGATGATAAATCCCATGGGTCTGAAATGATAATAGTTGGAGCATTGGTATCAAAATCATAGGTTGGTAGCACTGTGGAATAGTATTCTGCTTTCATATTGCCATTTGAAGCACAAGCCATAAAGAAGTAAGGCACACATAATAATATAACACTACTCACAAATGAAAAAAATTTTGTCATTTACTTTCCTTAAAAAGATACTCGAAACAAAACACTTGCCAATCTACCTAAAGCATTGTTATTTAGATTCTTAAAGCAAAAAAAATTCCTCTATAAATTATAACATAAAAATTAAAAATATTATGATTGCCTCCATTTACATTACCTACCCTTCAATAATGAAAACGTAATAAGCCAAACATTATGATATAATGTAGTCGTGAATAACTTCTTGTTGTAAAATAAGGAATATTATGGAATCAACACCACAACACAACAATAAACTTGAGAAAAAAGTGCATACACTCACACATCGCCCATTATTTATGTTTGCCCTCTTTTCTAGTGCCTCCATGACAGTGCTTGGTGGTACTGTTGTGGCGACTTCTATACCTGCTATTGAACACCATTTTATATATATCCCACATATCGATGTACTATCAAAATTAATCTTAACGATACCTGCTTTATTTGTGATGATATTTTCACCCATTAGTGGAATCTTACTTGATAAATTTGGACGAATAAAATTTCTGATTCCTGCTATGTTTTTATGGAGCATAGGAGGCACGTTGGCAATAGCATGGGACAACATCTATTGGATTCTATTTACAAGAGTGATATTTGGCATTGCCACAGCTTTTGTTATGACATCAGCTAGTGCATTAATTGCTGATTATTACACAGGTGAAGATAGACAAATGGCTTTAGGATTACAAGGTTTTGCAACAGCATGTGGAAGTGCAATATTTATGTGTTTTGGAGGGGTTTTAGCAATGTATGATTGGCACTATTCCTTTTATGTGTATTCCGGAGGAATAATTTTGGCTTTTTTGGCTATCTTTACTCTCTTTGAGCCACGTCATATAAAAAAACAGAATCTTTCTACACAAACCAAACAAGCATTTAGCATCACCCCCTTTTTACCTACGTATTTTTTTGCTTTTATGACAATGGTTGCTTATTATACTTCGCCAACACAAATTCCACATTTTTTGACTCATAATCTTGGTGAAAACACTGTGTTTGTGGGCATATCTATTTCGGCTTCAGCTTTAGCCTATGGCTTTGCTTCTCTTTTGTATCCTAAAATCCGCAAATTGTTAAGTATTAAGGCAATTTATGTTATCGGTTTTATATTGATGAGTGGAGGATTTTTACTCATTTTCTATTTGCATAATATTTTTTCCGTATCATTAGGCTTACTTTTTGTGGGGAGTGGTGGTGGTATGATTATTGTCAACAATTCATCGTGCATTTTAGCAAAAGTAGCTAAAGAACACATCGCAAAAGCTATGGGAATCTTGAGTTCGGTATCTTTCTTTGCACAATTTATTTCACCCATTCTCTCACAACCATTTGTCCGATATTACGGTATAGTGAATCTATTTGGTATCGTAGCATGTCTACTTTTTGCTATGTCTTTATTTGCTCTAGTACAGTCTCGTTATAATTAATACTATGTAAAAACAGTAAAAATATAACTTATTTTTGCTGTTTTTATATTACAATTCGGAATATTTTTTAAGAAAGGATTAATTATGAAAAAATTGTGTATATCCGTAATGGCAATAGGGCTAATAAGTAGTGCTGCTTTTTGTGCAGAAACACTTGACGATGCTAATAAGGCATATAATGAGCAAAATTATGTAAAAGCTATAGAAATATACAAAACTCTCTGTGAAGCAAAAGAAGCCAAAGCATGTTCAAGCTTAGGCTATATGTACCGTAATGCAAAAGGGGTAAGCGAAAATGCAACTTTAGCACAAGAATATTATAAAAAAGCATGTGATGCTGGTGATAAAGAAGCTTGTTCAAATGCAAATTGGTAGTTAAAGTAGAATACTATAAAGTCAAAACATACTTATTTGAGCATTGTGTTGACAAGCAATTATCATTACAACGTTATCTAATTCTCATTACTGTTGCTATATTTTACATTTGTATGGTCATGATTCTATCACAACCTTTGTGGTACTTCTTTGGTTTTTATCCCATTGCCCATAGTCTTATGTAATATCATAGCCCCAACCTTACTAATTTCTCTATGTTCTATAAAATTAATTTAAATTTACTCTAATTATTGTCTTTACTATCTGTTGACAACCTAAATCCTATCTCTTACATACCACTCACTATCTGCATAGTAGTTTGACATATTTCATTGCTCCACTTCCATTTTCACTACGCACCCTATATTAGTCTTGTATTATTGCAATATGTTTATGAATCACAGAAATCATTATCTATAAATATTTCAAGATTAATAATATTTTGTGCATTATGTTTGTTGCTATTGCTTATCATAATGCTCTATGATATTAAGAATATAAGTCTCTCTTTATATTCAATAATGAAATATTATCTTCTCCTTTTATGACTTTAGATTCTGCAATGAATTCTTTTGGATTACTAAGATTCCAAGGATTAAATCTAAGGCTTTTATGTTTTTTTACCTCTTCCACTCCAGCATCAATCATTCTTTAATGACTTATTATCGCTAGAGTATTGTATAATCTCATTTGTTCCGCTATAAAACTATACACTGCACCACATGTGAACTCCAATATGAAAATTAATGCCATCATGTTTTATTCTAGCTAAGAAGTAAGCATTCATGTCTGCACTAATTCTTTTTATTAGCTATCACAACAATAGTCATAATTGTTAACTACATATCAGATATTTTGCAAATAGCATACTTTGCATAAATATTACATTTTCCTTAATTAATGCAAAATACTGGAATCTCTTTTTCTTAGTTTAACAGAAGTAAATTAGTAGTTTGTGATTATTAAGGTGCATTTGATTCATAAACATTACTTTGTAAAGCATAGATTCTCTGTTATTCAACCGCAATAATCCAAATAAACAGAGAATCTTACACAAAACTTCAAAACCTTTATATTTTGTATTTAAACAAATATAAAGTTATGTTTATTTGTATCAAACATCCGTAGCTATGCAAAATTATCTTATCTTAATATAATCTAACAGAATCGTATGTATATTATTTAGAATCCCAAAGTTAAGATTCAAACAACAAGTAGTACAATTTTTAACCTTGTTGTGTTTGTTGCTGCTGTTTTAGCATTTTTATTTCACCAACAACATTCAAAATTGCAATTAACGCCAAATGATAACTTAATGGACCAAACCCGGATATAATCCCAACACTTACTGCCCCAGTAATACTTACACGTCTCTCAGGTTCTCGTGCATGGATATTGCTTAAATGCACTTCAATCACTGGTACACCAGAAGCAACAATGGCATCTGCAAGTGAAATAGATGAATGTGAAAGTCCTCCGGGATTCATAATGATTCCCTCATAATCTCCACCTACACATTCTTGTAGCTTATCTATAATTTCCCCTTCAAAATTGCTTTGAAAAAACTCTAATTCCAAATTTTCCCCATTTGGACCTTTTTGTTGTGCAGCAAAGGCTTTCATATTATTGTGAATTTGTTCTAAAGTCATTGTGCCATACAATCTAGGATCCCTATGTCCAAGCATATTAAGATTTGGACCTTGAATTACTAAAATTTTCATTTTCCTTCCTCAAAAATTAAAATAGATTTTGGATTTTATCTAAAAAATACGATACTTTCAAGAAAAGAAACAAGATTTATTAAAAACGTAAGAATAGTAGATATAATTAAAAATACTTAATTCTACAATTCTAAGGAATATAGAGCAATGTCAAGCAATCCCACACAAGAAGTATTAGAAATATTTTACCAATTAACGACAATTCCGCATGGAAGTAAAGATACAAAACAGATGTTAGCATTTTTACAAGGATTTGCTAAAGCACATAATTATGATGTTGAAATTGACACAATGAATAATCTCATGGCTTTTAAAAAATCTGAAATTCCACAAGTTTGCTATCAAAGTCATTATGATATGGTATGTGTTGGTGTTGCTGCTCAAAATCTCCCTCTTAAACTCATACACAATAAGAAAGAATATAATAACATTACACAAACATGGCTAAAAGCACAAAATTCTAGTCTCGGTGCAGATAATGGCATGGGTATGGCTATTATGATGTACTTTATGAAAAAGCAAGTTAATGCTGAGTTTCTTTTTACAAATGATGAAGAAATTGGTATGATTGGAGCAAAAAATCTAAATATTCCCATTAAATCAAAAATTTTGATTAATTTAGATTCTGAAGTATTGGGTGAAATTACTGTAGGTTGTGCAGGTGGATTCGATGTAACATATCGCACAGAATTTAACATTCAAAAAGTTCCCCCAAACTGGCATTATTATATTTTACAATCACGCAATTTTGCAGGTGGACATAGTGGACTAGACATCAACAATCCAGCCCCAAATTATCAAAATGCAATCTTAGAAAGTACAAAATTTTTGTTTAATACTGCTAAAAATTATAAAGAATCTCATATAATTTTGATTAATTGGCAAGGCGGTGAAAAACGTAATTCCATACCGCTACATTCAAAATTAATCTTTGCAAGTCAAGAGAAGCTTACTTTTGAGGCTAATGACTTTTTTACAATTACAGAACTCAAAGAAAGAAATAATGATTTGCTCGATCATACCAATGAAATCTTTTTAAAAACCCCAATGGGCATAGATTTTCGTATTTTACACGATTACCTCATTACTATTCCAATTGGTGTATTAGATAGCGAAAAAGACTTGGTATTAAACTCTCTTAGTTTATCACATATTTCTTTTGGTAATGGTATTTTATCGTTAGCATTTATGGGAAGAGCAAATATAAAAAGTCTCTTAGATTCTAACTTAGAGAATCTTAAAACCTGTCTTTCACAACCTATTAGTATGCAAAAATCAAATAGTACAGAGATTACAGTGAGTGAATATTACCCACCTTGGGAAAGACAAGGAGACTATGATTCTCTAATACAGCATTTACAGGCTAATAATGCAGAATCAGAAGAAATTAAAACATTAGCATACTACGATGATAGTCAATCTAATTTCCAACGCACCCTAGCTTTAATGTATCAAAGCATATACCAATCAGTTGCAGCTTATAACATTCAACCAAGCATTGTTGAGCTACATGCTGGACTTGAATGTGGTATATTACTGAAAAGATTTAAGGATATGGGATTAGATAATATCGTGGCATTGAGTATTGGTCCCTCAATCAATGCTCCACATTCCATCAATGAAAGTGTTTGGGTTGAAAGTGCTGGATTAATAATTGAGATTCTAGAAAGCTTTATGGCAAAAATATGACTAAGATTTTAGATTCTCTTATGATTGTAAATTCTGTCATATATTATATAAGTATAGGATTATTTTGCATCTTAATCATTTTTATCTTTAGTGCCTGTTCCCCGCTAACTTCGATTAACCATGAAGTACGCACTAGCTACAAACCACATTACAACATATTTCAAAGTTTTATAGCACAACCATATCAAGAAGAGCTAAAAATGGGAAAAGATGGGGGACTCATCATTGCCGATGGCACAAGTGCACTCTTACATCGTTTAGCTTTTGTCCAAATGGCACAAAAAAGCATTGATATACAAACGTATATCTTTAAAAATGAATTTACTTCATTTCTTTTAACACATGAACTTTTAGAAGCTGCAAATCGTGGTGTTCGCATTAGAATCTTAATTGATGATAATGGAATCTCATCGGATTTCTATGATATTATGCTACTTGATAATCATGAAAACATTGAAGTCAGAATCTTTAATCCATATTTTTTTCGTTTTGGCATATTTCGTGCATTTGAAGCAATGTTTGATTTCAGTCGTATTAATAAAAGAATGCATAATAAGCTCTTTATATTTGATGAAACTGCTTTAATCGTTGGTGGACGCAACATAGCTGATGAATATTTTGATAACGCAAATATAAATTTTACAGATACAGATTTATTATTTATTGGAAATATTGCTAAAGACGCAAAACACAATTTTGAAGAATTTTGGAATTATAAGCGTAGCATTCCTGTAAATTTATTCCCAAGCAAAAGAAAAATGAAGAAATATGATAAAAAAGCACAAGTGCAAGAACATGTCAAACAATATAATATTAAATCACAAGAATGGCAAGAATATTTGCATGATGTGTCAACTTTTAAAACAAAATATCTGAATAAAGGTTTTAATATTGCGTGGGGAGAAGGAGTTTTTTTAGCAGATTTACCACAAAAGGTAGATAAAGGTGATACACCGCTTATTACCCCTATTCTCGATACATTATTATACAATCTTAATCATGCACAGAAATCTATTATAATTTCCTCATCATATCTTGTTCCCGGAGATGCTACAATGGATATGTGGCAGGAATTTATAAATAGAGGAATAAACATAGAAATCCTTACAAATTCTCTTGCTTCTATTGATGTAGTTCCGGTGTATTCGCATTGGGAAGCATATCGCGATAAACTTGTATTAATGGGAATCCATGTCTATGAATATCCTAATTTAGAATCAAAAAAAGCAAGACTACAAGATAAAGTAAAAATTCTACATTCAACAAAAGGTAAGGTTAGCCTACATTCAAAAAGTATGATTATTGATGATAAAATTGTGGCAGTTGGGAGCTTTAATCTCGATTATCGTTCAGCTATGCTTAACACAGAAAGCATCGTTTTTTTTAAAAGCCCAGAGCTTGCCAAAGAATTAAGACAAATCACAGAATCACAAATGCAAGATTCCTATAAAATCGCATGTGATTCTCACACAAAAGCATGTCACTGGGAACTTAACGATGATGGAAAAATCCATATTTTTTATAAACCACCAAATACAAGTTTATGGTTGCGGTTTTATAAAACAATGGCAAAAATCATGCCAGAAAAACTATTATAAAAAACTTTATAATACGATAAGAGCTAATGCCTATTTAGTATTGATAATGTCAGAGGCTAAGAATTACCTGTTCTTAATGTATAAGATTAGAATCATAAATTTCAAATCGGATATAGGTTTTACGTGGATGAAAAAACATTTGTATATCTTGTATTTCTTTGGTTTGTGGCGATTCTAATACAATAGCATGATAAAGCGACGTTATTCCAATATTTTGGCATTCATAAAGCCAGTTGGCACCATTTCTACTGCATTCTTTATAAAAAAGAAAAGGTTGTATCGTGTTTTGCATAGTATTTGCTGACGAGGAATACAATGTTTGCTTAACATGCGAATCGGTAATGCCAATACTTGTAAAATATCCAATGGGCGTATAACAGCCAGATAAAAACATGCAATACAACATGCTACAAAATAACATTATTTTAGTGTTCATCTATTTTACCCAATACTAAACATTTTTTTTGCCAAATATAGGCAATATTCCAACCATACTGCCATATACCGACATTGTGAAATATTGATGTACCACTTCGTTTTTGAGCCTGTTGCAGTAATTTTTCTAATGTTAGAATCTCATATTCTTTATAGCGGTTAAACATGCTATGTGCATAACAAATTCTTGCGATTTCATATTTAGGTTTTTTATGTAATGGCTTATGAGAAGGGATAACATGATTAATACGCCCTAAACTAATCAATGCTATATCACAGCCAGTAAGGCTGACTACAAATATGATGATACATATATGAGGCAGCAATCGGTACTTATACCTAATCCAAATTATTGTACAAATTAATTCCATAAATATATTATAGCTAGAGAATTCAAGCAAACAGAATCATTTCTAAAATCTATATCTAAAAATTATATTACATATAAATATATTTTTCAAATTATATACACGAATCAACATAGCATAGTACTATTTTTTATAGTAAAAAAAGTATAAAAATATATTATTTTTTAATATAATTCCACTTTAATAATTCAAACCTATTGGCTTAGAATTATTACCTCAATATTTCAAGCTTGAAAGGAGCAAAAATGGGAACTAGAGTTGAACATGATTTTATTGGTGAACTAGAAATTGCTGATAACGTGTATTATGGAGTACAAACCTTTAGAGCATTGCAAAACTTCAATATTACAGGCGATAAGCTTAGTGCTTATCCTAGCTTTATCAAGGCATTTGCACAAGTTAAAAAAGCGGCAGCATTAGCAAATAATGAATTACAATTACTCGATGATGAGAAAAAAAATGCAATTTGTAAAGCTTGTGATAAATTGATAGCAGGGGAATATAGGGATCAATTTGTAGTAGATATGATACAGGGTGGAGCAGGCACAAGTACTAATATGAATACCAATGAAGTAATTGCAAATATTGCTCTTGAAATCATGGGGCATAAAAAAGGAGACTATAAATATTGTCATCCAAATGACCATGTTAATCTTTCACAATCTACCAATGATTCTTATCCTACAGCTATCCATGTAGCATTATATGATGAATTATCAATGTTTGCTAAAGATATGGAGATTCTCAAACAAGCCTTTGAAAAAAAGGCTCATGAATTTAAAGATGTATTAAAAATGGGTAGGACACAACTTCAAGATGCTGTTCCGATGACTTTGGGACAAGAATTTAAAACATTTGCCGTAATGATTGGAGAAGACATACAACGGGTATTGGAAGCAAGAGAGCTTGTTACAGAAATAAATATGGGAGGCACTGCCATTGGAACTGGTATCAACTCACATCCAAATTATCCAAAAGTAGTACAAAAAAGACTTTGTGAGGTAACAGGACATCCTTTTAAAACTGCCAATGATCTCATTGAAGCAACACAAGATACTGGTGCGTATGTACAAGTAAGTGGAGTCTTAAAACGTGTTGCTGTAAAGCTGTCTAAAGTATGTAATGATTTGCGACTTTTGAGTTCTGGACCAAGGGCTGGATTAAACGAAATCAATCTGCCAAAAATGCAGCCCGGAAGCTCTATTATGCCCGGCAAAGTAAACCCAGTGATTCCAGAAGTAGTGAATCAAGTATGTTATGCTGTCATAGGTAATGATGTAACAGTAAGTTTTGCGGCAGAAGGCGGACAATTACAACTCAATGTTTTTGAGCCTGTAATAGCTTATGGATTATTCAATTCTATTTCTATGATGAGAAATGCTATGTTTACGCTCGTAGAAAGATGTATTAATGGAATCACTGCAAATGAACAAATCTGCAAAGATTTTGTACTCAACAGCATAGGTATTGTTACAGCATTAAATCCATACATTGGATATGAAAATTCTGCTTCAATAGCTAAAGAATCCCTTGAAACGGGAAAAAGAGTCTATGACATTGCATTAGAAAGAAATTTATTGACTAAAGAGCAACTTGATGAAATTTTTCAACCTTCTAATATGTTAAACCCTCACATGAGTGCTGAAGATAAGGCAAAATTTCAAAAACATTCCCCTTTTGTGTAAAATGACTATAACACTGTTTTAAAAATTTGCGGAATATCAAAAATGCTGATATTCCAAATATTACATATTTGAATTTTGGAGATTAGCATGGATACAATATTACTTATTTTACAAATCTTAGTTTTATTTGGTGCTATATTTTTAGGCATTCGCTTAGGAGGAATGGCGATTGGTTATGCTGGGGGCTTAGGTGTTGTAGTGCTTTGCTTATTTCTTAATATGAAACCCGGCAATATCCCTTGGGATGTGATATTGATTATTATGTCTGTGATTGCCGCTATAACTGCTATGCAGGTAGCTGGTGGACTTGATTATATGGTACAAATTGCAGAAAAAGTCTTACGTAAAAATCCTAAACAAATTAATTATTTAGCTCCTACCGTTACTTATTGCTTGACACTTTTAGCAGGCACTGGACATACCGCATTTTCCATGATACCAGTTATTGTTGAAGTTGCAAAAGAACAAAATATCAAACCATCTGCCCCGCTATCAATAGCAGTAGTATCAAGCCAAATAGCAATTACAGCTAGTCCTGTGAGTGCTGCGGTTGTGTATATGACGGGTGTGTTAGATAAACTTGGTTGGAGTTATCCCACATTGCTTCTTATTTGGATTGTTACGACATTTAGTGCTTGTATGATTACAGCATTTATTGTTAATAAATTTTTCCCACTTGATTTAAGTAAAGATTCTGTCTATCAAGAACGATTAAAACTTGGACTTATTAAAAAATCAAACGGTGAAGCTATGCACACAGAGTTAAAACCGGGTGCTAAAAAATCTGTTTATATTTTTCTCATTGGAGTATTTTGTGTAGTTTTTTATGCTACAAGTATTTCTGATGTAATTCGCATACCATTGCTTAATTATGTCAACAGCTTTATTCCAAAAACAATGGATGAGGATCTTGAAAAGCTTAAACGTGATATTATCAAGGACATTCAGACAAGTAATACTAATCTCACTACCATAGAATCTTTTATAGATTCTAAAATATCACATGCACAAAATGTGTTTATGGAATCTAAGTCTTTATTTAAAGAAGACAGCACTAAAATTACTGAATACGCAAATCTTTTAGAATCTACAAAAATAGATATTTTAGAAACTTTACAAAAAGAAATCCCTGCCACTCTCACTCAAATTGATTCTATCACACAAAAGATAGAACAGGAATTTTCTTCATTTAACACAAAAGCTTCAGAATCTCTACAAAAGAGTATCAATCAAGAAACTCTAGGAGTTACTTTAGCAAAATTTGTGCGAAGTTATATAGACCCGGTACGTCTGCCACGAGATGGGGCTATTATGTCTTTTATGCTTGCTATTGCGGTTTTCATTACAATTCTTTGTCGAATTGATACGAGTAAATTACTTGATACAAGCACTTTTAAATCTGGTATGACAGCTTGTGTTTGTGTGCTTGGCGTCGCATGGCTTGGCAATACTTTTGTGGAAGGATATACAAAGCAAATAGGTGAAATTGCAAAAAATGTTGTAAGCCAATATCCCGCACTCTTGGCAGTAGCATTATTTCTTGCAAGCATGTTACTTTATTCTCAAGCAGCGACCGCTAAAGCAATCATGCCAGTAGTCATTGTAGCATTGGGCATTACCTCAACACACGCAGAATCTTCTTATATTCTTGTAGCAAGTTTTGCAGCAGTCTCTGCACTTTTTGTGCTTCCAACTTACCCGACTCTGCTTGGAGCTGTGCAAATGGACGATACAGGATCTACACGTATTGGAAAATATATTTTCAATCACTCTTTTCTTATACCCGGTATTATTGCCATAGCCACTTCAGTAACATTAGGATTTATTGTAACTCCTCTATTTGCTTCATGAATTGAATGATTCGGTATTAACAGCTATGACATCATTTTATGGTTACTTTAAGTAACCATAAAATCAAAAACTTCAAATAGAGTGTGCAAATTTTGTATTTTTATGCCAATTACACATTATACTAGGATTTTCAATCGTTTATACAAAATTATACAGATGCTATTCTACAGTTTATCTCTGTTGTGAGGAGTACAATATGAAAGATTTTTTAGGATTTGGTATTGCTGGAAATTTCGCAAATCATTTAGAGCAAGCTGGAGAAGCGAACGACTTCATCAACGTAATAAGCGATGAAGAAGGAGCACCAAAAGGTATTTTCCCGTTTTATATTCCAAGAAATGATACATTTTTGGGTCGTTATTGTATTGATAATCAAAAAATTATTTTACCACAAGACACGTTATTGAAAGTCCAAGCTGAACCCGAAATAGCACTTGAATGTGAGGTGTTATATGAAAACAATAAAGTAAAAACATTGATTCCGAAATTTTTTATGGCATTTGATGATACATCTATTCGCAATGATAAAACAGCAACAAAAATTAGTCAAAAGAAGAATTTTTCGGCTGCTTCAAAAGGATATGGAAAAAAAATACCTATTGATGTTTTTGAAAAAGGTGGTATTTGCGATAATTATTCACTAACTTCATTTCTTATTATTGATGGAAAAGCACATCAGTACGGTGACAACGTAAAATTGACACATTATTGCTATTTTTATAAAAAACTCATCGATTGGATTGTAAAAAAACTAAACACACAAGTTGATCATGCCGTATTAGAAAACCTTAGTGATGTTATAAGTAAGGCACACTATCCTACACACATTGTTATTGCCATTGGGGCAACAAGCTATACGCACTTTGCAGAAAATAGATTTTTACAAGAGGGAGATGAAGTGTGTGTAATCACCTATAATCATACTGTATATACCAATGAGCAAATTCAAAATCTCATACAACAAGGTGTTGTTGAAATGAAAAATGCTTCTATTGTAAGACAAGAAGTTATACGTCCTTAAACTATCATATTTTGTAAAAATACAGAATCTTAGCTAGTTTTATTGTGATTCCCAAAATTATGCAATGGAATTGCCATCAAGATTTTTGTAATTTTTGCGGAAATATTTGCAATTTTCTCCCGACTCTCTTGTAACATTATACTACAAAAACTTTTTATTACTATAATGTTAAGGATGGGACTTGAAAAGCAAGAAGAAAAAAAATCAGGCACATGACAATGAGACTTTAAAAAATATATTAGACTTAAACATACAAGAACCCAATAATAAAATAGAAATATTCTTTAATCTGTTATATCTTAAAAGCCCTACGCATTACATATTATCTGTAAATCCTATCCATATCCTAAAAGAATATAAAGAAAACAATAAAACTTTCAATGTTTATGAATCTTGTGCAATTTTGCTGGCATGCAATATGCAAAACTTTGAGATTTTTTTCAAACTTCCAAGTTTTTTAAGTCTTTGTGCAATTTTTACACCAAATTTTATGAAATTGCCAACAAAATACTATCTTGATTACATACAATGTTTGCAAGCAAGTATTTTGCATTATATTGATGCAAAAGGTATAAAAGCTGTAATCAAACATCTTAAAACTTTACGAAAAAACGGGATTATTAGATTCCATGATGCAAAATGTATAGAATCAGCAATGCAGGCTGATTCTACCAATGAACCGTTAAAGACAAAACACACGAGTACACAAACTATTCATTCATTTGCATATTTTAGCCCCTCTAAAACTCTTTTACGAGAACAACTTGATAATATTATACAATGCAAAAAGATTCTAAAAAAAATACAATGGGCAAATAACTTGGTATTTTTATGCGAACATGATTTTACTAAAAATATAGCTATAATAGGTGGCAAACAAACAGGTAAGGCGGCTTTGCTTGCAACATTACTCTATGATAATCAAGAAAATACAAAAAATGATAAGAATTTTGAAGCGATAAGTCCAATAATCTATAGCTATGGTAAAGGATTGCCGCAAATCAAATATATCTCCTTTAATGACTTAACATTATTACAAAAATCTCCTATTGCTGAAATTGCAACCACTATAAAAGCATTAACAGAAACTTTCCATAGTGAACTGAAACAAGGCAGTGAAAAAATACCATATGAAGACATTTATCATAATTTTTATCCTAACAATAAAATCCATATTGTAGAATCCATTCATATTTTACGTAAATACAATATACTAAAATACCTCACAATTATTAATACCCCATCTCTTATTCCCGCAACCTTACGTCATTTGCAAATTTATAATGCAGTTTTGCAAAGCAATATTATTTTATATTGTATTAGAATAGAATCTATTACAAATGATTTGCACGAAATAGAAAATGACATTTTGAATCTCGCACATTTAATCATAAAACCACATATTGAATTTCTTTACATCATCTACACAAAGATTGATTCTGTTAATTTAACACTTAAAAAAAGACAAAGCTTTTGTAGCAAGTTAAAAAACGCCATAGAACAAAAACTCCCACATAATGAGACACAAAAACAAAAATTACTTAAAAAACTCCAATTTCATTTTGTTGCACAAGATATTGCCTATGCTATAAGGAGCAATTCTGCTTTGCCAATAGAAAGTGGTTTTGATATATTTTCAAGCGGTATTTCAGAGATTGAAAAACAACTTTTTAAAGATATTTTTAATACACCTATTGCTCACCATAATATTAAAATATTAGAAATCACTCTCACATTGTGTAAGAAAAATTATATACATTCCAAACGCAGCGAAGATATAGCAATACAAAATCATATTAAAAATCTTACACAAGCACAATTTGATTCTCTATCACATAATCTTAACGACTTAAACATACACTTTCAAGAAGCTTTGAAAAAATTACCAGCAAGATATTCATCATTTTACACAGCTTTTACAAATTTACGCGATAATTTATACTCTCAATTTATTCAATCTATAAATTATGAAACAAAAAGACGAACAAATTTTAATATCAAACGATTAAAAACGTCAACGATTGAAAGCCTAATTGTTGGATTACAAGGTTTATCAGATATTTTGCAGGAGCATTTTTTTAATCTCCATGAATTACAACTGATTGCTGAAATGTTAAAAACAGATTCCAAGAGCGTTTTTTATACATTCGCATTTACCCCAGAGCATGTAAAAATTTTAGAAACAATTTTTACAGAGTTTCAGACTATCATTCAAGGGGGTATTTTCGACGACAGCAATACCATTGTTGCACTACATTTATCAAATCGTTTGGATAGTATTTTGCCAAATCATATTAAAAAACATGAGATACAAGAATCATCAGTAATCCGTCCAATTCAAGAGAGCTTTGATTATTATTTTTCTCTTTTAGAACGCAATATTGATTTACTTTTTACCAAAAAAATTGAATCTTTTAAAAACTACATTCATGATGTGCAAATTATTTTAGAATCTTTTTTTATACATTACTATCAAGATTCCACAAATTATGAAGACGAGAATTATGAAATATTGGATATTTTAGAACATAAGGATAATAAATGAATATATTGGAACAATTTATTCGTGAATATAATGAGCTACATTATAATAGTTTCCATAAAGAAAGCATAAGCAGTGTTTTTAGCGAAATAAGGCAAGTAGAAAAGATTATGACAAATCCGAAATTTTATCCCAACGATGAAATGAAAAGTTTTTACAAAAATCTACGCGAACGTTATAATGCACCTTTTAAAATTATGCTAATAGGAAAGCATGCTTTAGCAAAAATTATTTTTATCAATGTGTTACTAAAAGATTCTGTTATCCCGCTACATAATATGTTGGCTCAAAAAAAAATTATTATTAAATTTTCTCCTTATAACTTTAGTCGAATCCATTATAAAACAAATGCAATAGACACTAATTTACACGCATTTGATTGCACACAGGCAAATCTTGAGGAAGTCGAATATTTTGAAATTTTTACAAATGCTGAAATATTACGTAATATTGAAATTATCAAAGATTCTGATGAAATTAATAAAAAAACGATTTCTACAACAAAAGAAGCAGATATGTTGCTTTGGATTTTAGAGCTGAAAAGTAAAATAAATTATCATGATATTCTTATTAAAATAATGAAAAAAAAGCCAATTATAGCTATTTTAACACATACTAGCAAAATTTTTAATAGCAATGAACTCTTAGAGCAAATTTCAGCTGAAACAAATAACCTTAATACACAGTTTGGCATACAACAAATATATGACATTGATTTATGGAATCTTTTTTACGAATACAAGCTTGATGAAAAATTTATGTTTCACAAGACCTTTATTGCTCTTGCTAAACAGACTACACAGACAAAAACAAAGACGAATGAAAATGTGTTTACATATATGGAAAATGCAAAGCACAATATAGAATCTTTTTATGCACAAAAACACAAATCTCAATTTCACCCCATTACTGCTGCTGATAACACAATGCAACACGATACATTGCAAAATCTCACAGAATCAATCCATAAAAATTTGCAAAACCTAGAAATAATACGAGGTTCCATGCTTTTAAAAGAAGCTCTTGAAAAAAACAAAATTATAGATTCTCACTATAAATCTCTTTTTGAGCATTATAGAATCCTTGATGACTCGTATCACAAAGCCAATCTTATTCTTATTGCCAAAACCATTAAATTACACGATGAATACAGATATGAGGTATTACATACTATTTCAAAAAGTTTAAAAAAATATCTTGATAGTATTGTAGATAGTATTTTAGATAATGTTGAATCCATTAGAATACGGACACGTCCGAGTATGCCAAGTTTTTTTGACATACTCACAAATCGTAGAATTGTATACCAAAGCTTTCAAATTAATAATGAAACCGTATTAAAAGAATTAGAAGATTCTCAAAGTCTTCTAGCAAGAAAATATAAAAGTTTGCTTACAAAAATCAATCGTTTTGATATGTATGTTAACCAAAATGTTGTAGACAATCTAGAATCATTTAGTTTTGTTATTGAAGAATGGATTAGAAAAGGACATCATCTTGTTTTACAAAAAAAACCATCTTTTATTAGCATTGAACCATATCTTAGTTTAGAAGAATTTAATTTAAGTGTCCATACACATTTTACAAAAAAACATCACACTATTATACGAGATTTTGTTGATACAATGCAGTCTAATCTATTAGCTTTAAGCATATGGGTACAAGCAACAAAAAAAGTTTTGTTTGAATGTGTGATTAGCCATCTAGAAAAAAAATTCCAACATGATAAAAATCTTGCAAAGAATTGTAAAGCAAAAGAAATCAAACCACTTGACAGAGATTTTTTGATAAATACCATTCTTAATATTTTACCAGAGGAGATTCAAAGACTATTTTGTGAACTACCGAGTACAAAAGGCACTTTAGATAATATTCCAGCATTATTGCATGCAGAAACAAAAGAAAATGAAAAAATTATTCGCTACCGTATACGTGAAATTATAGATTTACGTCAAAATGTGAAAGTCGCAACAAAAATATTAGAAAATGCTATTGCTGCTTACGCAAAAACATGAAAGACATTATTAATGTAGATATGTGTATTACCACAATATCGTTTATTGTATGGCTATTGTATGACTTCTTGTTAACTTTTATTAAAAAAGGTAGTCAAGGTAACTATATTTTAGATACAATAATCATATATTTTATTACTATATTATGAGCAAAGGAACACTTCATGGATATAAATAAGTATAAAAAAATTGAGAACGCTACTTCCTTTGGTCAAAAAGATGCCATAAAAATTGGCATAGTGTTATTATTTTTTATTGTAATTTCAGCCATAGCCATTATTAGTAGCCATTCTATTAGTAACTACGTTATATTAATATTTGCTACGGTGGTAGGTGGCTATATGGCACTAAATATTGGTGCTAATGATGTAGCAAATAATGTTGGTCCTGCGGTTGGTTCTCATGCCATCACACTTGTTGGAGCAATTATTATTGCAGCTATTGCAGAAGCTCTAGGTGCAATAATAGCAGGAAAAGATGTTGTAGATACTATAAAATCTGGCATTATTTCTCCTCATGCGTTACAAGATTCTAAAACTTTTGTCTATGTTATGCTTGCTGCATTGACTTCTGGAGCCATATGGCTACATATTGCTACCGCATTAGGAGCCCCTGTTTCTACAACACATTCTCTTGTAGGGGGAGTATTAGGTGCTGGAATTATGGCAGGGGGTTTTGGCATAGCAAATTGGGGTGTTATGGGCGAAATTGCATTAAGCTGGGTTGTATCACCAGTTCTTGGTGGGCTTATCTCTATGACTTTCCTAATTATCATAAAACGTTCCATTACATATCAAAATGACAAACGAAGTGCTGCAAAAAAAGTTGTACCTATTCTTATTTTTATAATGACTTGGTGTTTTAGTGTCTATCTTGTTCAAAAAACAAATCTTTTTCCTATTAGTCTTGGTGTAGGCACATTAATTGGTTTAATAATCGCCATAATTATTTATTTTATATCAAGACCGCTTATTATTAAAAAAGCAGAAACTCTCTCCAACACAAAAGAAGGCATAAATGAGCTTTTTACAGTCCCTCTTATATTCTCTGCTGCACTTTTAAGCTTTGCACATGGTGCCAATGATGTAGCAAATGCCATTGGTCCTTTAGCAGGAATATACGATGCTATATCACAAGCCAATAATGAGATAGGCGGCAAAGCAAACGTTCCTTTTTGGATTATGCTTATTGGGGGACTCGGAATCTCTTTAGGATTAGCACTTTATGGACCAAGACTTATTCGCACAGTTGGCAGTGAGATTACAGAATTAGATAAAATGCGTGCATTTTGTGTGGCACTTTCAGCAGCCATTACTGTGCTTATTGCCTCACAATTAGGACTACCTGTAAGCTCGACGCATATTGCTATTGGGGCAATTTTTGGTGTTGGGTTTTTGCGTGAATATCTCAAAAAACGATACCTCGATATGCAACAGGCTATTGTTGAAGCACATAAAGGTAGAGATGAAGAGATGGTGGAAAGATTTTTGAACAAATTTCATAGAGCTAATATACATAAAAAGAAAGAAATGTTGCAATCTCTTAAAAATATTGCCCCAAAATCTGATAAAAAATCCAATATCAACATAAAAACAAAAAATACGGAATTGCCAATGTTAAGAAAAAAAGAAGTAAAATCACTTAAAAAAGCATATAAACAAGAATTGGTAAGACGTAGTGCAATCAATCGTATTATTGCTTCATGGCTCGTAACTGTGCCTTTATCTGTTGTATTTGGAGCTATATCTTATTATTTAATTGCAAAAATTGGTATTGTGATTTAAATACCAAACACAATACGATAAATAGAATATTAGACAATGAAAAAATGACATCGTAATACTAATTTTAAAGAGCTATTACAACATTTTAATATTGTAATAGCAACACAATTCTACTCCATGCAGCAAAACTTTACACAGTAAACAGAATCACTAGAGAAACTTGATTACATATTTTTGTATATCATAAATAAAAACACTATCTATTTTTTATGGCTTTATATCATACTCTCACATAAACAGAGATTCTAAAGCGAATAAAACAAGAAATACGTGATATAAAAAGCAAACATACTCTATAATTATGCCTTTATGGTTATAATTTGCAAGATATTACCATAATGTCATCATATTTGAGCAAGACATCATAGATTAAGATTCACATTACAATCTTTCAAGATTATAATAGCATTGTGAAACTTTTACTATTACAAGTACAAGTTTTTTATAATATCAGAATGTTTGAATCGCATATTCTCAACAAAATTTCAGCTAATGTATTATATGATTATAAAATTTATATTTTTAAGAATCAAAGAGTTCTACAAATGTATTCTTTATCTCTTGTGAAGGAAGTAGTATGAATTTAGATGAATATAAACACAAAGCACAGACAAATGAAGATTGGACACCGGGTTGGGAAGCCATTGAGCATGCCTTTAACATCATTTATCCCAATCAAAAACCAAAGCATTATGCTACCAATCTTAGCACACGTGCAAATTTAGGTGGAGACCAATATCTTGACGGATATAGCATTTATACTTCTGAACACGGTTATCAACATATCGTTACATTTGGTATGAGCGAACTCTATGTTAATGAAGAATCTTTTGGTGGGAAATGGAGTGGTTGGGGTTATGAAATGACATGCAAAATACTAGCACAAAACCCTCAAGATTGTCTCTGGATTCTTAACACTTTAGCAAATATTGCCTTTTTTACCAATACACAGAATAATTTTTTGGAGAATCTGCAGTTTATCGCAGGAGATGGTAAATCGCTTGATAGAACGACAGAATCTGCTATCACATCTTTAATAATAACACATGATACAGAAATAGCAAGTGTGGATACACCACATGGAAGACTTGACTTTTTGCAATTAGTTGGCATTACTCAAAAAGAACTTGAATGGATTATGCAATATGAAGATACAGAAGAAAGTAAGAAAAAAATTCAAGAACTAATTTATCGCATGCAAGATGATAACCCATATCTAGTAACAGATATGCAAAGGACACAAAATTATGTATAAATCATATTAAGTCTATGCCCCAAACCCACATATCATTGGTTATCAAAATCAAACTATTGATGAAAGCTATTTAGTGGCTAAAAATATGTATCGAATTATAATTTTATGATACAATTTTAAACAATTTCATTTTTTGGAATGTATAAAATGGTTTGTATACAAAAAATATACATAAAATTATTTGTGTTACTCTATTGTATTCCTCTCTATGCAATCGATTTGCAAGAGGTTATCAAAATGGCTTTAAACAATAATTATCAACTTGAAAACAAAAAATATCTTATAGAATCGAGCAAATACAATACGAAAAGTCAGCACACACTTTTTATGCCAAGTGTAACTTTTGGATACACATTTAATCATCGTGCTCCACAAAATAGGGCTTCCTATTCTTCCAATACTCTTAATATTTCTGGTCAAATGAATCTCTTCAATGGTATGCAAGATTTTTATACATACAAAAAATCAAAAACAAATATAAAAATACAAGAAAATAATTTAGATTCTAATCGTAATGATATTGTGTTAAACACAAAACTTACTTACATTAAAATTTTAGAAAATAAAGAATCACTCAAAATCGCAAAAGATTCCATCAAATTATTGGAATTACAACTTGCCCAAGCCACACAATTTTATGTGCACGGTATTAGTGATAAAAGTGCAGTATTAAGTGTTGAAGTAAATCTTGCAAATGCTAAAATAGAGCTTACAAGGGTACAAGTAGATTTATATTATAATCTTGATATTTTACAAAAGTTAAGTGGTTTACTTCTCAATGCAGAATCTTTAGAAGAAATTGAAGTACAAGAAAATATTAGTTACGAAAAAGATAATTTATTGGAGATAATTTATGCAAATAATCCGCAAATGCGGGCTATTCGATTATCTATGGAACAAAATAGATTTGATAAAAAAATAGCAGAGGGGAAATATTATCCACAGCTAGACATTAATGCAGCAAAATATTGGTATCTTACGGGAGCAAATACTTCTCTTGTAAATTTTGGATTACAATCGCAAGTCAGAGTCGATGCCACTTGGAATCTTTTTAATAGTTATGCTGCCTTTTTTACAATACAAAGTGCACGGGCAAATACTCTAGCTCTTAATGCACAAATTTTAGATTTGCGTAAAGATATTGCAACAGAGCTTTCGAATTTACTCAATAGTCTTAATGTTGCTAAAGAACAATTAAATCTTGCAAAAGTCGCTCTTACACAAGCTGAAGAAAATTACCGTATTGTAAGCAATCGATACCAACAAAATATTGCTAATTATATTGAGCTTTTAAATGCAGAGCTCCTACTTACGAATGCAAAAAGTTCGCTAGTAACTGCAAGATATGAAATTGCTATGAATATTGCAAGAATCGAACATTTACAAAATCATCAATTCTGAAGTATCATATTATAAAAGGAATAATTTTGGATATAAAAACAAAAGCTATTTGGATTTATGTAATGCTATATTGCGGCATTGTTATTATTGTTTATGGAATCTGGTCTTATGATGTCGAATTATATGGAGATATTTTTCAGTTCTTACCTTTATATTTTGGTATTTTTATGTTATATAAAAGGGATTATAAAAATATTATTCTACTACTCATTGTTGCTTGCATAACATTAGGCTTGACTTTTCTTATTAAACATATCTTTACATTAATAGCCTTGCATTATGGTGAAGAGTATGCCTATATAGCAAAGCGTCCCACAGAATCACGATATAATGCCTTTCCAAGCGGGCATACAACATCGGCATTCATTGCACTTGGCTTTATGGTGCATTTTTATGCAAAAAGATGGGTTTTTCCATGTTTGTTTCTAGCTGTTTTAGTCGCATTTTCACGCGTTATAACCTTATGGCATACCCCATTACAAGTCTGTGCGGGTGCTATTAATGGTTTTAGTGTGAGCTTTTTACTAACATTATGGCTCAAAAATATACATTTTCTTAAGAAATAGTAATTTCTTGTTTTTTATGTGGATATTGTAACTGCTATTATAGAATTACGATTTATAGTGTTGTTGCCACCATAAGATTGAGTATGCAAGTGATATAGTTTTTGGACAATTTGTATCATCTAAAAATTCATGTATCAAATTTCTGGGTACAAAGACAAGTTCAATATGTTCTTGCTCTGCTTCATTTCCTCCGCCTTTACTTTTCTTATCATCTTGTGTAACTTCTGCATAAAACAGATTCTGATACGCTCCATTCATACCAACATTACTATAAAATTGTTGTATCTTTATAAGTCTATCAGATGTAACATGATAGCCACATTCTTCTTCAATTTCTTCTATAACGATGGTCTCTAAACTTTTATCTTTATCACATAGTCCAGCACAAAGCTCATACATATATCCATGCTTTGGATTTTTTAAAAACACACTGATTCGAAATTGTCTCACAAAAATAAACCCATCTTTTTGCCTATCATAAAGCAAAATAGAAACACTATTATGAGATTTGATAATCTCCCAACGTTTTTTTTGTCCCTTTTCTTGAAAGGTAATTTCTCGTAAATGTATATAACGTGAATCTTGTAATGGTGCATCATTGAGAATCTGCGGATATTCCTCAAGAGGTAAAGCCACATCTTTTCCTTGATATACTATCATAGTATGATGTAGGTCTGTATTCATGAATTTCCTTTATGTAATTTGTATTTTGAAAAATTACTTTTTATTATGTGGTATTTTGCACTACAAATATCTTTAATCCATTAAAAGAATTTTACGATAACTTAGTTTTTTAGTCAATGCAGAATCTGTATCTTTCATATAACATATTTACATCAATAACAGTATATTATAAAAAGCATGTATGTTACTTTTAATCCATTCTAAATCATTTTTGCGAATAGTTGAAACAGACTAAGAAGTAAGAAATACCATTTGAGATGTCGCCTATACATAATCATATGAGAAAATCTAGAAAGCAAGTTTTTTGCAATTTGACTGCAATATGCAATATGCAAAAGAAACTCCTGCTACTAGAATCAATATCAGCATACTCAAGCAATGCCATATAATTAGACATTGCTAAGAATTAATAGCCCCCACAGTTTTAGAGTCCGTCAAATAAAGATAGAGCATTTTATGTACATAACAATCTCTCTTACTATGATATGACTGTACATAACATTACTATGTTCAATAGCAAGAATTTTTACCTCAATCTCAACAACCAATTTCTTTTCTACATAAAATTTCTTTTCTACATAAATGGAAGTCCATTTGTCAATAGAATGAGTCTGATTTCTGATATAATACCCTCATTTTTTATTATCGACATGCAAAATATCTTACAAATCAAAAAGGCTGACTATGAAATATTCAAATAATACCTATATTGCTGGTATTACCTTTACTCTGTTAATAGCCATAGTAAGCATGGTTATGGTGCGCATTCCTTTTATCCAAAGCATTCATCTCTCGCCATTGATTATTGGTGTATTACTTGGAGTGATTCTGTCATTTTTATACCATAAAAATCCTAGTCAATATGATAAGGGAGTAACTTTCAGTGCTAAAAAACTATTACGATTTGGGATTATTTTATATGGATTTAATGTATCCTTAGCAGAGATTGGACAAGTAGGAATCATTGGCATTACTTGTTGTATAGTTGTCGTCATTGCGATTTTAGCATTAGGAATTTGGATTGGAATGAAATTTTTTAAGCTTGATAGGGAGCTAGCTATTCTAGTAAGTGGTGGCAGTGCCATTTGCGGAGCAGCGGCAATTCTCGCTTTAGAATCTTCTTTGCGTTCAGAGCCATATAAAGGCATTGTAGCGGTTGGTACTGTTGTTATTTTTGGGTTACTTGGTATGTTTGCTTATCCAATTATTTATGCAACTGGAATCTTAGGTTTTACTCCAACACAAGAGGGTTTTTATATCGGATTAACTTTGCATGAAGTAGCCAACGTCGTCGGAGCAGGAGCGGCTATCTCTCATGAAGCAGCAAATTCGGCATTGATTCTCAAAATGATACGTGTCATTTTATTGGTCCCTACGCTACTCATTATTCCGCTACTCTTTAGTCGCACATCACAAGGCACAAAAAGAAAACTCCATATTCCATGGTTTGCTTTGTGGTTTTTAGGTGTGGTTGTTTTACATTCTTATCTAGAGCTTTCACAAAATATCATAGATGTTTGTAAATTTGTCTCTGTCTTATGTTTGACTATGGCAATGAGTGCACTAGGATTGCAAATCGATTTTAAAAAATTTGCCAATACAGGCGGCAATGCCTTTAAATTAGCATGTGTGCTTTTTGTGATTCTAAGTGTTGGCGGATTTTTTATGGTATATGGGCTAAGTCATTATAATTTAATCTAATAGAGGATAAACCATCTAGGAATGCAAATGCCACATTTTGATTTTGCAAAATTAAATAATGAATCTTTTAAAAAAGATTTCAAAGAAGATTCTGTGCGTGAGTTTATTATATCGCCTTTGCTAAAAGAATTAGGCTTTGTGCTAAAAGCTACACAAGATATAACAAATTTTGAAGAAAAAGATTCTAAACATGTACAATTAGATTCTGCAAGATTAGATTCCATCGGACTAGATTCTAAAACAGCACAAGACCAAGACAGTGAATATAAAAAAATCAAGAAAGAATCGGAATCTAATAATAAAACTTCCCCAAGATTAGACATGCAGCTCTCACTGCGAGATAAGGCAAAACTCCAAATAGGGAGTAATAAAAAGCTAGAGGCTGACTTTGTCCCAGACTATACGCTCTTTATAGATTCTAAGATTCATTGCATTGTAGATGCAAAAGCCCCGAATGTACGTATTACTAAAGATAGTAAGGCATATCAGCAAGCCTTACTGTATGCCACACATTTTAAAGCCCCATACTTTGGTCTTTGTAATGGCTTGGAATTTAGACTTTTTAGCATTAGTGGGCAGGAAACTTTGCTAGAGATTACTCTAAAAGATGAATTAGATTCTAAATTTAAGCTTTTAAAGCAATACCTCACTACCCCGCTAGAATCCCTAAAACAGAATCTCACACAAGATTCTAAGAGAGTGAAAAAGCCTGATTCTTGGTATCTTAAACGCCCCTTGCCTGAAGTTATCCTAAATCCACAAAAAAGATTAAAGGCAAGGTATTTTGGCTGCACAGCGTATTTTACAAGGCAGTCTTGGGACATCGTTACACAAAATATCAAGAATTTTACAGATTATGGCGATATCGTGCTAGATCCTTTTGGAGGTAGTGGTGTAACGGCTATTGAGGCTATGATGAATGAGCGAGTAGGAATCCACACAGATTTAAATCCTCTTTCTATCTTTATGGCAAAGGCTTTGAGTGCTAAGGTAAATTTAAGCGAATTGTATGAGCTAAGTGAGGAGATTCTCACAGGATTTGAGGAATTGCGACCAAAGAGTGAAAAAGAAGCAAAAGAGATTCTAAAAAATGCCAAATATTATCCCAATGCCTTAAGTGAGGAATTCGGAGAAGTAGCGAGTCAAAAAAGCCAAGATTCTATACTTTGGATACCAAAAAATGAGCTATTACCTAAAGGCAGTGATGTAGATTCTGTCTTAGAGCTTTTTTCTAAAAAGCAATTAGCCGAATTAGCTTTGCTTAGAAAGCTGATATTCAAAAAGACAACACCAAGCGGGAGTAAGGAAAAGAGAATCTATAAAAGAAATATGCGGTATAGCCTTATGTTGGCTTTTTACAATGCAATTACGGTGTGTAATTTGACCTACCATATTTCTAACCACAAAGGTTTAACAAACAAAGCAGGCGATAGCGGTGTGTTTCGCTATTATCGTTATCGCATTGCAAAAAAACCAACTTATGTAGATATAGTAGAGGTATTTAAAGGAAAAATCAAACGAGTATCAAAAGGCAAAAAAGAGCTAGAAAATTCCCCTGTCTTTTATGATTCCTACTTTTTCCCCATACAAAGAGTTATAAAAGACTTTAAAAATCAAATGCTAACTAAAAGAGAAAAAGAGGACTTTAGCAAGGTAGATTCTATGCTAAATAAAAGCAATGGCGAAAAGATATTCCAAGCAGACGCTACAAATTTAAGAGAGATAGAATCAGAATCTATTGACTTTATCTACACTGACCCGCCTTATGGAGCGAAGATCCCCTATCTTGACCTAAGCACTATGTGGAATGTCTGGCTTGATTTGCCTATGGATTCTAGTCTTAAAGAGAGAGAATGTATCGAAAAGGGAAGCTTAGAGAAAACCCGCTATGACTACTATGATTTAATGAAAGCAAGTCTTAAGGAAATGTATCGAGTGCTAAAATACAATCGTTGGCTTGCCTTTGTATTCCAACACCAAGACCCAAAACTTTGGCAAACTATCGTAGATAGTGCCGAGAATCTAGGCTTTGAATATGCAGGAAGTGTGAGACAAAGCAATGGACAAACGACTTTTAAAAAAAGGCAAAATCCAAGCACGGTATTAAGCGGACAAATCATTATCTACTTCAAAAAAGTAGATAGCCCAAAGACAAGGGCAAAAAATGAAGTAGGCTTTGATGTTATGGAAAGAATGATTGCTGACATAGAGACAATTATCATTGAAAATAGGGGTGCAACTTTGGAAGAAATATGGAATGACTTAATTATCATAGCCATGAATAATGGTTATTTGGATTTAATTGCTGGGAAGTTTCAAAACTTCATACCTGCTATTAATGAAAAATTTGAAAAAGATTCAGAAGGAAAATTTCATTTACAAGAAAATTATGCACCAACAAATTATGAGATTCCAATAGAAAAAAGAGTATCTTATCTCATAGAAACTATGCTTAAAAGAGCCCAAGTGGATAAAAAAGGAATAAGTTTTGATGATATTGTATTGCAAGTTATACCGCTTAGTAAAAATGGAATTCAGGCTAATAAAAAAATGATAAAAGATGTTTTAGAGGAAATTGCAATTTGTGATTCTAATGGTGAATGGAAGCTAAAAGGTAAAAGTGGCACACAAGGAAGCTTGTTTGACTAAGATAATATCTATAGATAGCATTCATGAAAAATTTTATAATAAGGATTAAGAAATGATACAACGTTACGCTAGAGAAAAAATGAAAAAACTTTGGGATATGGAAGCGAAATATAGTGCATGGCTAGAGGTAGAAAAGGCGTTAGTGCGTGGGTGGAATAAGCTAGGACTCATTCCAGATTCTGATTGTGAGAAAATCTGCAAAAATGCACGCTTTGACATCACTAGAATCGATGAGATAGAAGCGATAACCAAGCATGACCTCATCGCCTTTACCACGAGTGTGGCAGAATCTCTAGGTGAGGAGTCGCGGTGGTTTCATTATGGAATCACTTCAAGCGATACGATTGATACCGCTGTGGCATTGCAAATGCGAGATTCACTCAAAATCATCATCGATGATGTTAAGGAACTAAGAGAGGCGATAAAACGCAGGGCGTATGAGCATAAAGACACACTTATGGTAGGACGCAGTCATGGGATACATGGCGAACCTATCACCTTTGGGCTTGTGTGTGCGATATGGTATGATGAGATGACGCGGCATGTAAAGGCGCTAGAATCTACGCTAGAAGTCATAAGTGTGGGAAAAATTAGCGGTGCTATGGGAAATCTAGCCCACACGCCCATAGAGCTAGAAGAGCTTGTGTGTGCGGACTTAGGTTTGCAGGCTGCCCCAGCGAGCAATCAAGTCATTCAGCGTGATAGATACGCAAGGCTTATAAGTGATTTAGCCCTTTTGGCTAGTAGCTGTGAGAAAATCGCGGTTGAGATTCGGCATTTGCAACGCACAGAGGTGTATGAGGCAGAGGAGTATTTTAGCGAGGGGCAAAAAGGCAGCTCTGCTATGCCACACAAACGCAATCCCGTTTTAAGCGAGAATATCACGGGGCTTTGTCGCGTGATACGGGGCTTTGTGATACCCGCTATGGAGAATGTCGCGCTGTGGCATGAGCGAGATATTAGCCACTCTAGCGTGGAGCGATTTATTTTGCCAGACTCCTTTATCACGACAGATTTTATGCTAGGGAGGCTAACGGGACTCATCGATAAGCTTGTCGTGTATCCTAAAAATATGCTAAAAAATCTCAATCTAACCGGCGGACTTGTCTTTTCACAGAGAATCTTGCTAGAGCTGCCTAAATGCGGGGTAAGCCGCGAGGATGCTTATAAAATCGTGCAACGCAACGCAATGAAAGTGTGGAAATCTTTGCAAGAGGGACAAGCGGTGGTAAATGAGAGGGGCGAATCCTTATATCTGCAATATCTTTTAGATGATAGTGAGCTTGTGGGGCTACTTTCAAAAGGTGGCACAAAGGGCGGTATAGAATCTAAGACAGAATCTGGGGTAGAATCTAAGAGTGGTGAAGCGGTGATTCGCGAATGCTTTGATTATAGCTACTATACTAAGAATGTAGATTCTATCTTTAAGCGGGTGTTTGGGGAATCTACAAAAGCAAATTAAAGAGCATAGTTATGAAACCTTATGAGAAAATATCTATAAATTTTAAAAGTTTCTTAAAAGCACAAGGACAAGAAGCGTATAAGAATCTCAAGGTATTTTTTGACACACAAAAACAAGAATTTTATAATGAAAAAATTGCGGAATTACAAAATAATGGTATAGAGAAACAAGAGGTTATCATTAAAGCAAGGCAAGGCTGGGTAAGTGTGATAGGCAGGGCTTTAGAGCTTGTCATAGAGACTTTAATAAAAGATTTTTGCCATACATATAGCATTAAAACAACAAATGATAAAATCCTGCGTTCTAAAAAACTCTCCAGCGAGCTAGATTCTGTCAAAAGGGCTTTATTGGTGCATTTTGGAGAATATAGTCTTTTGCCTGATGGCGACATTATCCTTTATAAAACAGAGCCTCAAATTAAAGTTTTAGCCATTTTATCCATTAAAAATTCCTTTAGAGAGCGTTATACAGAAACGCCTTATTGGAAACTTAAACTCAAAGAATCTGCTCTTACACAGCATATCAAAGTCTTTATGATAACGCCTGATAATGATGATGAAATAAGCTTTTGTGAGAATCCAAAAAAGCCACGCATTGTTATGGAATACGAGCTAGATGGAATCTATCTAGCAAAAAGTGAGTATGATGAAAGCCCTAAGATTAAAGGTATAGAATCTTTGATACAAGACTTAGAGAGGCTTTTATGACACAAGTTGTTAAACCTATTAGCACACTTAAAGAATATATGCAACTCAATGATTGCGTATTGTTTCAAGGTGATGTTTTGTGCAGAAATAATTTCAGAGAATCTTTTTTTGACTTAGGTATAACTTCACCACCATATAATGTAGGTATTTCGTATAAATCAAATGAAGATTCTCAAAGCTATGAGGAATATTTGGCATTTTGTAAAAAATGGCTAAAAAACTGCTACTTTTGGGCAAAAAATGGAGCAAGATTCTGTCTTAATATCCCACTTGATAAAAACAAAGGTGGACAGCAAAGCGTAGGAGCGGATATAACGCATATTGCAAAAAGTGTGGGCTGGCAATACCACAGCACGATTGTATGGAATGAAGGAAATATCTCAAGACGCACAGCGTGGGGGAGTTGGCTATCTGCCTCTGCACCTTATGTGATTGCCCCTGTGGAGCTTATCCTTGTGCTATATAAAGGAGAATGGAAAAAGCAAGTCAAAGGGAAGAGTGATATAACAAAAGAGGAATTTATGGCTTGGACAAATGGCTTATGGACTTTCAATGGTGAATCTAAAAAGCGTATAGGACACCCTGCCCCATTTCCTAGAGAGCTGCCTAAGCGGTGCATAAAGCTTTTTTCCTTTGTGGGCGATGTGGTATTTGATCCTTTTTGTGGTAGCGGCACAACACTTTTAGAAGCAGATTTTAATAAACGCAAAGGAGTTGGGCTAGAGCTTGATAGAGAATATTGTGAGTTGATTGGCAAAAGGTTGGTAGAGAATGCGAGATTGTTGTAAAAAAATGAGTTTCAATTAATATGCCGACAATGTTATAGAAAGTTTAAGCTTTTAGTTAACAAAAACAATATAGAATACTAAAGTTTCAAATTCTAGGATTTAAGATTTTAAAAGGATTCCAATGCAAACAACATTAACAATCAAGCAAAAAACAATCAAGCAAAATGAATTGAAAAAAGGTGATATACTGCTGTTTTCGGTAGTTAAAGGCGATTTAGAATCAGAAATAATAGGACTACTCACAAACGCACCAGTAAGCCATACTGCTATGCTCTATGATGATACACACATAGTGGAAGAAACTCCCCCTAGTGCCACTATCAACAATCTAGCCGAACGGATAAAGGATAGGGATATATATGTAATGCGGTTAAAAAATAGTGAGGATTTGTCATCTGTCATTGACATAGCCGATGGATATGTCAAGGAAAACCTACCATACGCTAGTAATGCCTTGCCATTCATTGGGCTGTATATGATAGGCAAAAGATTTATCTTTACCGATAAAAAGCAAAAGTTATATTGCAAATTATTGGAATATGCTTTAGCCACACTGATAGATATTAACAATCACAAAAAATATGGTGGCAAAACCCCTATGATGTGTTCACAGTTTGCCTATCATTGCTACAAAAAATCTGGGCATAAAAATAAAATCGATGTAAATAGCGACATGAGTGGGACGATTTTGTCTACAATAAAAAAATGCGATGCAAATACAATGTTGCAAAATATGCCCCCAAAAGAGAGATATACCATGCCAAGTCAAAGTGAAATCAATAAACTACTAAAGGATTTCTGTGATGAGCTAAAAAATAACGATAAAAATCCCCAAGCTTTAAATGATACGCTTTTAAGTGACGAACTCATACTTAAAACCTACGAATTCATTACTTGCTTTGTAGAGGTATTTGCCCAAAACAATAATAGTAATGGCATCTTTGACAAACTAGAAGAGTTGCATGAGTATTTTATTTCGCCTAGTGATTTGCTGTACAATACAACCAATTTAGAGTTTAAGGGAATGTTAGAACATTAAAAAAAATAACAGGAAAAATCGATGAAAAATTTTTTTTGATTAAAAGATTCCTTAAATAGCTGTCCGTTTTTGTAAGCAGTATGTGCCAGAGATTCTGTATTCTCTACTAAAAGAGCTAAAAATAGCTATAAAATCGTGCAACGCAATGCGATGAAAGTATGGCAAAGCTTACAAGAGGGTAGGCAAGCGGTGGTAAATGAGAGGGGTGAATCCTTATATCTGCAATATCTTTTGAGCGATAGTGGGCTTGTGGGGCTACTTTCAAAAGAGGGAACAAAAAGCAGTAGCCCTAAAGATTCTAAGGGTGTAGATTCTAGCGGTGGCATCGAGTTATCTAATCACATATATAAAAGAGAATCTATGACGCTTACACAATCTACTTTAAACACATCTCATACTATACACGATAAAACTATCGCTAATACCCAAAGCAACACTACAAAATACGATTTTCTAGGACAATCCTATGCCTCAATGTATCCAAATTTACATAAATATCCTGCTACTATGCTACCTCAAATTGGACTAGAACTTCTTAGGGATTTTAAAGTAAAAAAGACAAATTTACTAGACCCATATTGTGGGAGTGGCTCTAGCTTTATCAGTGGGATAGAATATGGCATGACACATTTTGTAGGCTTTGATTTAAATCCTTTAGCAATACGCATTGCTAAGGCAAAGCTAATCTTTATAGAATCCAAGTATCTCTTAGAGGAAAAAGGAAAGCTGTTGCACCAAATCCATAAAAAGCATACGATGCCCTTAGATTCTAATCCATTAGAAAATATCACAAATCTTGATTTTTGGATAGAAAAAGAGGCTCAAGAAAGTTTAGTGCATATCTTTTCTTGCATTCAGCAATATAGTGATGAAAATGTGCAAAATCTTTTTATCCTTGCCTTTAGTGAAACCCTGCGAGAAGTAAGCTACACAAGAAACAATGAATTTAAGCTTTTTAGAATGAAAGAGCATGAAACTTATAAGCCAGATACATATAAGGTTTTCATAAAAAATATGGAATCTCTTATCAAGAATTATTTAGACTTTTATCAACCAAAATTGCATTCTCTATCTTTTAAGCTTATAAATTCGAGTTTTACCAATACTCAACAAAAATTTGATTGCATTCTCACAAGCCCACCTTATGGAGATTCTAAAACCACAGTGGCGTATGGTCAATTTAGCACTTTCATTAATGAGTGGCTTGGGTTTAGGGAAGCTAGAAAGCTAGATTCTAAACTTATGGGAGGAAAAAAGGCTAGAAGTCTCTATCAAAGAGGCGTAATGCGTGAGTGTATCACAAAAATTAGCAAACAAGATTCTAAAAGAGCCTTAGAGATTTCTAGCTTTTATTTTGACTTGGAAAAAAGCATTCAAAATGTGGCAGATTCTATAAATATCGGTGGTAAAGTCTTTTATGTAGTTGGTAATCGCAGGGTTAAAAATATTGAACTTCCCACTGACAAATTTATCACTGAAGCATTTTGCAAAAATGGCTTTACACATTTAGAGACTATAAAGCGAAAAATCTCTAATAAATCAATGCCACTTAGAAACTCACCGACAAACAAGACAGGCATTTTATCAAACACAATGAATGAAGAATATATTGTAGTGTGCGAGGAATTGATTTTAAATAGATTCTGTTTAAGTGCCTTGATTATGAAAGATTATATCATGTAGTATTACTTGCTCTTTAGATATTTTTTCTTAAATCGCTCAAAATCTTTTTCCCACCTTTCTTGGCTATTATCTTTTAGATATTTTGATACATATTTTATACATCGCTCTTGTGGGACTAAAGAGAAATTAGGATTATATATAAAAAATCCTATTCTAATACTGCTTTCTACACAATAAATAGTATTAGCCTTTGCCTCAAAGCTAAATGTGTGTCTGGATTCTGTCTTGGCATAAAGAGTAATATGACCTGGGTCAATGTCAGTAAAATAGGCACTAGATATATGAGACTTTGCTAGAAATTGAGCATTAGCCCAATTTGGCTTCTTTGCATCAAAGTCATCGGTATTAAAAATGCTGATATAGTAATTTGTTATAAATCCAAACGGTGTTCCTATTCTGTATGTGTAGATTCTTGCCTTATTTTCTGGTGGATTTTGTAGCTTGGAATCGGCATTATCAATGCGAAAACCATATTCTTTATGTGGGTCATATTTTGGGATACTACAACCTAGCATAAAAATACCAGCAAAACTCATTATTATGTAAAAATATTGCATTATTTTCATAAAATATCCTTAATTTTCAAATATCTTTAATTTTTATGGTAAAAGATTATCGCTGAAAAATTTATAGACTTACCCATTATAGCATAAAGCATATAAGTATTATAAAAATCAATCATAATCTTTACTTTTGCTTATAGAAAAGTAGAAAGTATGTAAGCTTAAGCTATACTACGATTATGTATTTATCTCCAAGAAGTTTAGGCAAAAAGAATGGACAATGCTCTACAAAGCAAGAAATCTTATGTGGTGATAGCTTTTCTATCTTAAAAAATCATATTGGCAGTGAATGTGTAGACATAATCATCACAAGTCCACCCTATAATGCTGCCCATAAATACGATTGTTATAATGATGATTTAGAATTTACGCATTATTTAGATTCTATGAAAGCTATCTTTAGCGAATGCTACCGTGTGTTAAAGATAGGTGGTAGAATCTGTGTCAATGTGCCTTTTGCTGTGAAAAATAAAGAATCAAAAGAGGTAAGATTTTTATCCGTACATATTATGCAGATTCTAAACACAATAGGCTTTAAAGAATTTGAGCTTATTACTTGGCATAAGGGCAAAGACATTCGACATTTTCAGGGAAATAATACGGCATGGGGAAGTTGGAAAAGCCCCTCTTGCCCATCTTTTAGACCGCTTGGTGAAGCGGTGCTAGTCTTTTATAAAGAGCATAGAATCCACAAAGGTGATTTAACAAAAAGCGACATAAGTGCCGAAGAATTTAAAGCATGGACAAAAAATATGTGGTATTTTGATAAGGATAAAGAATTGCAAAATATCCAAGATTGCAATAGACAACAAAGAGTAGATTTTAAAGAATATATAAATAATCAAATCTACGCATTAGATTCTAAAGACCATATCGATATTGATACAGGACAAGTCTTTCCTAACGTGCTTTGTGTAAGCAATAATGCGAAAAAGGACTTACACCCAGCACCTTATCCAGAGGAGCTAATAGAAAGGCTTTTGAAATTGTATTCCTATCAAGATGATATTGTGCTAGACCCCTTTCTTGGCACAGGCACAACGGTAGTAGTGGCACAAAGACTAAAAAGGCAATTTATCGGCATTGAGCTATCAAAGAAATATTGCAAAGAGGCTCTACAAAGACTTAATGAAAACCCCCTATCTATAAAAACCCTAAATTCCACAATGCTATCACAAGCTAGATACAAAACAAAAGACAACAAAGAATCTAAGCAAAATAAGACTTTTAAAAAATCTCTTGATAACAATAAAAAGCCCATTTCAAGCTCTGCTTACCTTGATACACACTACCTGAACACACACTGCCTTGATACACACGATACTATACTACTTCTCAAATCCTTTGATACAAACTTTGAAAGCCTTGTGAATAGCAGTGATTCTAGCGGTAGTCTCAGTGAGATTTTCCCTTATAAAGAAGGCTTTAGCCCATATCTCTTAAGCGCTTTAGCACAGAAATATCATTGCAATAGAGAATCTCTTTTTGACCCCTTTTGTGGTGTGGGGAGTAGTTTTATGGATTATTCAATAAAGCAATGCTATGGCTTTGATACCAATCCTTTGGCTTTCCATATTGCAAAAGCAAAGCTAGAAAAATTAGATTCTAAGAATTTACAAAAGGCAAGAGATATTGTGAAAAATTTTCACTATCAAAAAAATATGTTTGCTTTGCAAGATTCTGTGCCTAAAAGCCACACAGAATCTCGAAGCATAAAAAATCTCCGCCTAGATTCTGTATATAAACTGCCACAATGGGAATCTTTTGGTAAATATGCCAATGCTGAAAAATATACCACTATTATGCACTTTATAGAATCTTTTAAAGAGCTAGATTCTAAAACCTATCATTTTATCAAATACCTTGTGATAGCCAATCTCTCGACTATGCTTGATTATAAAAGAGATGGCAATGGGATAAAATATAGAGAATCTAAGATTACAGATAGTGTAGATTACCTTAAAGAGCTGACATTAAGGGCATTGGAGATAAAAGAAAGGTTTGATTCCACAAATCAAAAAATCTTGCATGTAAGAAATGAGTCTTGCATACATCAGAATTTCTATAAAATTCTAGAATCACAAATAGATTGCATTCTCACAAGCCCACCGTATGCTAATCTCTTTGATTATTTTGAGATTTATAAAATGGAGCTTTGGGCTAGTGGCTTAGTCAAAAGCTATGAAGAATGGAGAGAGCTAAAAAAGAGTGCTTTACGCAATAATAAAAATGCAAGATTAGATTCCAAAGATAATATAGATAATGCCCTCTTGCATAGTGCTTTGAAAATGTTACAAGATAAAGGTTTAGAATCTAGCACAAATACTATGCTACAAAATTACTTTTATGATATGCAAAAGGTTATGCAAAACTGCTTTAAGATTCTTAAAAATGGGGGATATTTTTTCATCGTTGTAGGAAACTCAAGCTATAAGGGAATCCCTATAAGAACTGATGAGATTTTAGCACAAGAGGCACAAAAATTGGGCTTTATCTGCGAGGAGATACTTATTGCAAGGAAGCTTAATACCTCAAGCCAGCAAATGAAAATCATAGAATCTAAAGAAAGATTCTATTTGCGAGAAAGCATTATTGTGCTAAGAAAGGGAGAGATATGAAACTTTTGGAAGCTATAAGAAATCTGATTTCTTAATAGTGTTATAAAGGGGATTTAATGAAACAAGTAAATGTAAGACATAAAAAGAAAAACACAGATTTATTTTTTGACTCTTTTAAGCATTTTAAACACAATCTCTCAAATCTTATCGGGGTGGAATTGCCTACACTTTGTGCCTTAGGAGTAGAAAAATATGCAAGCCTTATTAGCACTAATTACAAATCAAAGTATCCTGATATACGAAAAATTGGGCTTATTGAATATAATAAACCAAGTGATAATACTTTTACTCTGACAGAGGAAGCAAAGACTTTGCTAGATTATGGAAATTTTTATGGAAATCTTAATAAAAATATCTATGATGAAAATGATTTAAGGATTGGGAGAAAAAATATAGATTCCCTATCGCCGATAGAGTTGATAGGATATTTTAATTATTATTTTGATAACAAAGATACAAATATGTATGAAAATGCTTTTGATATTTACAAACAAACATTGCTAAAACTCCTTTTATCATATTATGATACAGCAGATTCTATCCGCCCTTATCTCACTCTTTTATCTTTTATGCGAAATGTTTTTATACCATACACGCAAACAAATACCCCCTTTATTCGAACACCTGAAATTTTACAAAATATCTTAGCTCATAGCAAAGAGGATATTTTACTTATGCGATATAACTCAAATGCTTTTAATGTGTTAGATAGAGAGTTACAAGAGGAATTAAGACGCCCTATGTCTTATATTTATATTTTTTTGCAAACAGCTATTATTGTAGATTCTCAATACCAGCTCATTGTTGATTATACATTGGTGGATAGATTACGGGCTAACATGGATTCTATTGTATTATACCAACCAGCCATTGCACAAAATTCTCACCCAGCAAAAGAGCAAAGAAATTTTAGAGAAAATGTTTTAGAGGCTTATAATTATCGATGTGCTATTACAGGGCAATCTATTTGGATAAATGATAGAGTATTGCTTGAAACAGCCCATATTATCCCTTATAGAGATGGTGGAAGATTTAGTGTCAATAATGGTATAGCCTATGAAATGCACAAGATGTTTGATAATGGACTATTTGGATTCTATTATGATAAAGATGGACAAATTAAGATAAAAATATCCCAATCACAGAAAATTAGAGATGATAGTAAAATTTTACAAGGACTTAATAACAAGCCCATTGCTATGCCACAAGATACAAAGCAATATCCAAGTGATATAGCCTTACAATACAATCTTGATACATTTCTAATCCCTAATTAGGAGTATTTGTGAAAATCACCAAAAATACCAAACTCACCATAGACGGATTAACGCTACTTAAAAGCTTAGAATCTGAAAGCATTGATTTATGTTTTTTTGACCCGCAATATCGCGGTGTGCTAGATAAAATGCGTTATGGCAATGAGGGAGAGCGACAAAAAGGTAGAAGTGCTTTAATCCAAATGAGCGAAGAAAGCATAAAAAGCTTTATAGCCGAGATTAATCGTGTGCTTAAACCTAGCTGCTATCTTATGCTGTGGATTGATAAATTTCATCTTTGTGAGGGCGTGAGAGAATGGCTAGATTCTACACTTTTGCAAATCGTGGATTTAATCACTTGGGATAAGGGCAGAATGGGCATGGGCTATCGCACAAGAAAGCAGAGCGAATACTTACTCATTTTACAAAAAAAGCCCATTAAAGCAAAAGGCACTTGGAAGCTCCACACTATCCGCGATGTGCATTGTGAAAAAATACCTCAAGAAGAGCTAAAATGCCACCCCCACAGCAAGCCCAAAGGCTTGCAAAAAATGCTTATAGAATCTTGCACCAACAAGGGCGATTTGGTATGCGACCCAGCAGCGGGGGGCTTTAGCGTATTTGAGTGCTGCAAGGAATTAGAGCGAGACTTTATAGGGACAAATCTTAGCCCAATTTCATAAGCACCACGCGATACCAATACTCCAAAATAGATGAGAGTTAATACCCCAGCTAAATTGCGTTTTGTTTTATCTAACGCCCTAATAGATTCCAAATGATACCAATATTCTTTCAAGGCAGGACTACTCTTACGCATCATCAAATGCCAACCTTTGCTGCTCCATTGCCCCCACTATCTCACTGCATTTTTTGGAATCTTGATTTGGAATCTTGATAAGTGCTAGATTACAATACTACTCAATAACCACAAGCCTCAAAACTATCATTACGGCTTAATCACAAAACTTGGTGTATGACAAAGAGAGAGTTTTTGCACATTTATAGCTTTTTTAGCGAAAAACTCATCAATCGCCTTGGTCTCACCCGGGAAAATCCCATAATCATCAAACATTACCACGCCTCCACGCACGACTTTATCCCAAAAAGATTCTAAAATACTTACAGCTGGCTCGTAAATATCCGTATCTATATGGAGTAGTGCGATTTTTAGCTGCGGATTTGTGCGACAATACTCTGGCACACTTTGTGTGATGTCGCCCTTGATAAGCTCATAGTTTCGGATATTTTTGTATGCCAAGACTTTATGGAGCTCTTCTTCTGTGATTGCTTCACCGGCTTCGTTTATAAACGCTTCCCGCAATGCCTTATCTGCCTCAAAATCCGTCTGTGGAAATGCACCAAACATATCAAATCCAATGAGTTTGCGTGAATCTTGCATTTCTAAAATTTCACGAAAATGTGCGAGTCTAAAAAATGAATTACCTTTAAATATCCCACATTCTACGATTGCTCCGGGTAAAGAAAGGATTTTTTTATAGAGTTCGTAATGGGCGAAAAATTTCCCAAACCTCCGTGCATTTGCAGTGATATAAAAGCCATTTTCATAGAAAAATGATTGCATTGTATCAAAACCATTAAGCATGCTATTTCCTTGTAAATAAACTGTTATGAGTATATTACCCCCCCCCCTGAAATCAACCTTAAAAATAAGATTATTTTCCATAATTACAATGTTCTCTTGACTTAGAGTAGCTCTCATCTTTTATAATTTTTTTGATGTTTTTAGAATCCAAAAGGCTTAAGATTCTAAAACTAAAAACTTAGATAAGGAAAAAATATGCAAATCATTCGTGTAAAAACCCCGCGTGGCTTAGAGCTAAAAGGTGCAATGTGGGGGGATAACTCAATGGATAGTGTCGTGATTATGATGAGCGGAATTATGTCAAATGTCTTTCAAAATGACCTACTTACTGCCACAGGCGACTTACTAGAGCGTGAAGGCATTGCCTATATTGTAGGGCATGCTATGGACGCCTTTTCGTGTATTGGATATTCAGACTTTAGCACGGGGAAGCAAGTCTATACAGGCGTAGTCTTTGATGATTTTTCTCTAAGCTATGAAGATGTGGCAAGTTATGTGCGATATGCTAAGAGTCTTGGCTTTAAGAAAATCATTCTAGCGGGACATTCACTTGGCTCAAACCGCATTATCCATTATCTTGGCACAAACAAAGAGAATCTTGTGGATAATTTTATCGTATCTGCCCCCATTGATTTGGAGCATTGGATAAAAGTAATGCCAAATGTAGAGGACGCTATAAACTTAGCTAAGAATCTTATGAGTAATGGCAAGGGCGAGGAGATTTTACCCTTTTTGTTTGGAGGTTTTTCACCTATGAGTGCTAATGCGGTGCTATCCTTTATCAATGCAGATAACCTCAAAAACTGCCCAGTGATAAGTGGCAAGGGCGAGTTAGAGTCTCTAGCACATATCGCCATACAAGGAAGCTTTATCATCGGAGAAAAAGATAGTCTCACAGATAATGACCCCAAAGGCTTTATGGATAGAATCAACGCCCACACCAAAAGCAAAGATTCTAATACAATACTTGTAATCCCTGAAGCCTCCCATATCTTCTATAATAAACACAAAGAGTATGCTGAAGCTGTACTTGAATGTGTGCGGAGATTTGGGGCTTAGAGTAACTCTCATCATTTATAATACGCATAATTTATTTTAGGAGTATGTATGAAGCGAAGAGAATTTTTGGGATATTCAAGCACATTTTTAGGTGCTAGTCTCGCCTTTGGCACACAGATATTGGCAGCAGATTCTAAAGATTTTTTCACAAACACACAAGGAGTAAATATGCAATATGTAACCTTAAATAATGGGCTAAAAATGCCCCTGCTAGGCTTTGGGACATATGATATTAAGAGTATCGATACATTTTTGGCGGCAGTGGATTGTGGTTATCGCCTCTTTGATAGTGCACAAATGTATGGCAATGAAAAAGAAGTAGGGGCTGCGATAAGGGAAGCGATACACTCAAGAGGCATCAAAAGAGAGGAGTTTTTTATCACGACAAAACTCTCTAGTGGTATGGATTTTGAAAGTGCAAAAAAGAGTATAGAATCTAGCCTCAAAGCCCTAGATATAGGATATATCGATTTGCTTTTAATCCACGCACCCTACGCACAGGCAAAAGAAATGTATAAAGCAATGGAGCTAGCCTATAAGGAGGGTATAATCAAAGCACTTGGAATCTCTAGCTTTACCCCAAAAGTCTATCTTGAGTTTATCAAAACTTGTGAGATTATGCCTGCTATCAACCAATGCGAGACACATATCTATTATCAGCAAAGAGCGTTATTGGAGGCGATGAAGCCTTATGGGACAATTTTAGAATCTTGGAGCCCCTTTATCGCTGGTAAAAGCGGATTTTTTAGTAATCCCACTTTGACACAAATCGCTGCTAGATATAATAAAAGCGTGGCACAAATTGCCCTAAGATTCTTAGTGCAGCAAGGTATCATCGCTATCCCCAAAGCCTCAAAGCTCAAGCATATGCAAGAAAATATCAATGTCTTTGATTTCTCTTTGAGTGCGGCGGATATGGAATCTATTAGGGCATTGGATAAAAACAAAACGCAGTTTAGTTGGGGGTATTAACTCCCACTCTTTTTGGAGCATTGACAAATGTAGAACCAAAATAGGTGATACTAGTGTTGTATTTTTTATTCTTGATAGCCTATACAATAGGTCAAAAATGTGGTGATTCTATTTGGTATGAACATAGTGTAAGCTCAAAATTAAGCCCATAATGCAATATCTAAACTTTAATATAAAACTGCATTCTATTCAGAATCTTTATTTATAGAATCTGTATAATTATGATTTTTAACTGCTAATGCCAAAAAGTAATAGCGATTTACGTAAAATTCAATAAAAAAGATTAATCGTGTTTGTGATTAGTCTTTTTTTGGTAAAATTCGATGTTTTGAAATAGGCAATGATTGATACAACGGAGCTTTATGATGACAACAATTTTAATTGTTTTGCAAATAATCTTATCGATAAGTATTGTGATTGTAGTGCTATTACAAAAAAGTTCAAGTATTGGATTAGGGGCATATAGTGGTAGCAATGAAAGCCTTTTTGGTGCTAAAGGACCGGCAAATTTTATGGCAAAAATCACGATATTTTTGGGCTTCATATTTTTGGTCAACACAATTGCATTAGGATATTTGTATAATACAAAATCTAGCAGAAATAAAAGCATTATTGATAATATTGAGATTCCCAAGTCTCTGCCACTTTTAACTCCAAATGATAATGTTGTGCCACCGTCGAGCCCGCTTTTAAATGACGTAAACACACAGCAACTTATGCCAACTGCACCAACACAAAATAATACAATTTTTAATGCTCCTACTCCTAATACTCTAACTCCACAGCCAATGCAAAATAATCAATCGACACAAGGAGAGCAATAATGCTACAAGAGATATACAAAGATACCATAGCACACATGCAAAAAAGTATCACTGCATTGCAAAAAGACCTTGCTACATTGCGTAGTGGACGTGTCAGTGTTGCAATATTAGATAACATTCGCATACCTTATTATGGCACACCAACTCCCTTAGCACAAGTAGGGAGCGTAATAGCACAAGATGCAACAACGATTATCATCACTCCATGGGAAAAAACTTTATTAAAAGATATTGAGAAAGCTATACAAGAAGCCAATATTGGCGTAAATCCTAATGTCGATAGTGAATGTATCAAACTCTTCTTCCCCCCCATGACAAGTGAGCAACGCAAAGAAATCGCAAAAACCGCAAAAGCAATGGGTGAAAAATCAAAAATTGCTATTAGAAATATTAGACAAGATTCTAATAATACGATTAAAAAATTAGAAAAAGATAAGAATATTACAACGGATGAGAGCAAAAAAGGTATAGAAGAGATTCAAAAAATAACAGACGAGCATATCAAAAAAATCGATTCGATGATAAAAGCCAAAGAAGATGAGATTATAAAAGTATAGAGGACTTTATGCAACTAGATATAGAATCCATTTACCGTGAACATAACGCATTATTAGAGGGACATTTCTTACTTAGTAGCGGCAATCACGCACAATTTTACTTGCAATCTGCAAAAGTATTAGAAAATCCAAAAATAGCTGAAGCTTTAGCACATGAATTAGCTAAACAAATCAAAGAACATGGTTTAGCAGTAGAATGTGTATGTGCACCAGCACTTGGCGGTATCATAGCGGGATATGAACTTGCAAGGGCGATTGGAGTACGATTTATCTTTACTGAACGTGTAGAAAAAAAAATGACCTTAAGGCGAGGATTTGAGGTAGCAAAAGATGAAAAAGTTCTCATTTGTGAAGATATTATTACAACAGGAGGCAGTGCTATGGAGGCTGCTACATGCGTAAAAAATATGGGTGGGGAAATTGTGGCATTTGCAGGGCTTGCTAGTCGAGGTTTTTGCAAACGCACTCTAGCCAAACACACTTTTTCTATGGAAACAAACAAACCAGAATGCAAATTATTAGATAATGTGCCATTTTTTGCCCTTGCAGATTTTGACTTTACCATGTATGAACCCAATAATTGTCCATTATGTAAAGATTCTAAGCCGTATAAGCCGGGGAGTCGTTAATGTAATATTATCCCTTTTTGTATCTACAATCAATGAGGGTTAACTAAATAAATTATTCTTTCTTTGATGATGTTGGTTACAGAGGTAGAAATGACATTTTTTGATAAATATATAACTAGAAATAAGCAAAAAGAATTGCGAAGTAAATATGCCCATATTATTATGCACTGGATTGCTGCTATGGCATATTGGACATGTTACAACAGATACCATATTGCAGAGTATGTAAAACAACATTCTTTTATTGCTTGTTTATGGCATGGAAACTTCCTTATGATGCCTTATCTTTATGCAAAAATACGTAAAACATCTAACATGAGTTTTGTAACTTCCGCCCATGAAGATGGTGTTATGGTAGAAAAATATTTCAAAAAATTTGGATTACAAAGTATTAGGGGTAGCACAGGAACACATAAGGGAGGGACAAAAGCACTAATCCAAGCAATTAGAGAATTGCAATTAGGCAGAGACATTGCAGTAACACCAGATGGACCAAAGGGACCATATAAAAGCATAGCAAATGGTGTTTTATTGATGGCTATGAGAAGTGGTGTAGCTATTTGTGGATGTAAAGTCAAACCAAAGAGATATTGGGAATTAAAAACATGGGATAAATTTTGCATTCCAAAGCCATTTAGTCGCATTGATTATTATATAACTGAACCATTATTTCTATCACCAGATATAGAGATTGATAAAGCAAGAGAAATGCTAAGAGTCTATATGCAAAACTTGGATTCATTATGATACTTGTTTGGAGTTATTTGAGAGAATAGTAGAATCTCACTATATAGTAAACTACGAATCGCTAATTCCTTTGTCGCCCTAAATATGAATACATCAGAGATAAACATATGTAAGAATCTATAATAGTACAGAATCTGCAATATACATGCCTATTGTGTTGCATAAACACAAAAAACTTACAATGTTAAACCTGTATCAGAGTTTTTATCCTGATAGAATCAAAATATTTCTTAACCTTATAGATTCTCAAATAATTCTCCAGTTCTGTTACCTATATAATTGTAACATAGAGTTGTAGGGATATTTGAGAATCTTTTTTAGGATTTCATTTGGTTTTATACTACGTGAGATTCCATGACAACTAGAATTGCGTGTGCTAGATGACTGTTTATTAAAATAGCACTATTTACACTCTTGCAAAATCCATACAATAAAGTTCTACTTGAATTACTGTTATCGCAGAATTTTATGTTCTATGATATTTTTTACAGATGTCCATTTAAGGAAATATCAATGCAATAAGAGATATGTAATAGGAATAAAAGAGGTTTGAATAAAAGATTCCACATATTATAGTATAAGCTAGAATTTCAACAAACACAAAGCTAAATATGAATCCTTTACTTCATCAATCTTAGAGTCAATAGGCAGTTGGCATCATGTTATATCTATTGTATAAATATGGAAGAATAGAAATGATAAATTGTCTATGTCAAAAAAATATAAAATCAAAATCAAGGATTAGACATAAACATTACGACAATATGGGCTTGCTAAAGATTGCATTCATATGTCATTTATTACAGTAAACTATATATTTTGATTATGTAAGTGATTTCAATGTAAAATAATGTAATATTTTTGCGACTCAACATCTAATATTGCATTATAGAAAAGCTGCTATGTGTATAAAACTTCATGCCATAATGGCATAATGGCTTTTTCACTAAAATTGTGTATGACATATTCTCTTGCATATTTGCCCATAGATTCTCTAAGATGGATCTGCTGCATCAGTGTTTTCAATGTATCTTTATATGTATCAGTTTCATTATCTGGTATCACATAGCCACTTTTTTCATGTTGTATTATACTACTTATACCTCCTCCTCCATCAAATGCAAGGCAGGGTAAGCCATAGCTTGAAGCCTCTAGCAACACCATTGGGAATCCTTCATGATAGCTACTCATAGCATAAATACTAGCAGAAAGATAGAGAGATTCTACATTATGTGTAAAAGGCATAAGAATAATGCGAGATTGTAACTGCAAGGCATTAATTTGAATCTGCAATTCCCGCTTTAATATTCCATCACCTACGATAACAAGCTCCCATTCTAAAAAATCTTTTGCAAGTTGTGCAAATATTGTAATGAGTCTCTCAAAACCCTTTTCTTTTGTCATACGACCCAAAGCAATAATTCGCTTTTGATGATATTGCGTAGTTTGTTGTGGAATAGTAGTCAAAAAATTTGGAATCACTCTCACATTATGATGATAGCTTTGCCATTGTGTTATATTCCTTGCAAAAAGTATGACCAATGTATCGAACATAGCAAAAATCTTTTTTTTCTTTTTTGGCATTACAATATGCCATAAACGCAAATATTTAACATTATCTATCTTTTTAAATGGAATAAATGTGCCATCATTGGCTAAAACCACATTTGCATGAGAATCTTGTATATATCGCATAGCCTTATAACTAAGATACAATCGATATAATGTTTTATTAAAAAATTTTTTAAATTTATTGGTATGCAAAGTCGTTGAGTTAGATAAATACATAATGGGGATTGTAGAATCAATAGTATAAAATGGAGCGGTATTGCAACGATATAAACTTACAATTTCAATATCCAAATTATAATATCGCCTCAAAGCATTAGCGAGATTAACACACACTCTTTCTCCACCTCCGCTTTCTGTAATATCGCGTAATACAATGATTAATTTATGCACGACTTACTCTATTCTTGATAATCATTTTTGATATAATATTTTACCAAAAAGTTTGATAATGGTTTTTTTTTGATTAATGTGGATTCTAAAATTTCTTTTTCTCCACTCTGCAAAACTTTCAGTCTTTTTAAGAAAATCCTCAACGTTATCAGAATCTAAAATCATACGTATAACATGATTTCTTTGAATCACATCGGGTGCTATGTGTAAAGAGCGAATGAAATCTTGTAATTCTGCAAAATAATCTGGATATTCATTCGCATATTCAGCACCTAAACGGATAATATGTGTTGGCAACGTATAAGTGTGCAATAAATCATGTTGCAAAAAGAAATGATAAATATATTCAAATGCTTTAAAGAAATCTTGCGGTGGGTGAGAAGTCTTTGTTAAAGACCCTTCCCTGACACGATAAAAATAACGTGCAGTCTTTGTGAGGGCTATTCTTTGTGCCATAATATTTGCACAAACTCCAAACGGTATGTCTTCTGCGAATCGCACAGATGGAAAACGTAAATTCTTTAATAAAGATGATTTAAAAACACTTCTCCATGGGTCAATTTTGCTTACTAAATTATTATTTGTTACTTTGCGGACAATACCTTTTTCTTTATGTTGCATAGAGGCAAAAATTTGGGAATCATACGCATTATCCTTAAAAACAAAAATATCGCGACTTTTTGCAATCAAGGCATTATGTGATTCTAAACAAAAAATGAGATTTTCGTAATAGTCCTTTGCGATGACATCATCAGAATCTACCAACCCAATATACTCTGTTTGTTGTGTGTTTTGTGATGAAAAAATATAATTAAGCCCACTATTCCTTGCTTCTCCCAATCCTTTATTGTCTTGATTAATAAGAATAAAACGAGAATCTGATTTCACATATTCCCTAGCAATTTCTTCACTACCGTCCATACTGCCATCATTGATAAGAATAGCTTGTAAATTAGTATATGTTTGGGCTTGTATGGAATCAAGACATTCTTTTATATATTGTTCAACATTATAAATTGGTATAATGATAGAAAGCGGTTTTTTCATATCTGCCCTAATTATTTAAATGATTTAAAGAAATTGAAAGTATATGATTATATCATAATTTACATCTATCATAATTGCTAGAAATTACTTTTAGCAAAAATCTTTACTCACATCATTATGACTCAATAATCGAATAAATAAAAATGACAAAGTTATCATAGTTTTTATAATGAGAAATTATAGGAATCAATACTTGCATTTCTCTTCCTTAATAATACTCTTAAAACCCTAGTTTCATGGTATGACCTATCCCTAGAAAAATACATTTTTCAATCATGTTTAAAAAAATTTTATCAAAATATATTAGAATCCTTTGCGTTTTTATCTTTACAATGAGGAGTTATAATGAAAAGACACTTTTTTCTTTCATCATATAGTTTGATTGCTACAATGTTTATTGGGGGTTCATTAATTTTTTCTCTAAGTCATGCCTTTAGTGTAACAGACGCCCCTCCTTTTAGTCGCTCCACTCCCAGTGGGAATCCTAATGTTGTATTTTCTTATCATGACGCAATTAAAAATGCTACACGAGCAGTTGTTAATATTACAACAGAAAAAAAGGTTGGTGGAGGATTAAATTCGCCTTTCAATGACCCGTTTTTTCAACAATTTTTTGGGGATATGATGCCCCAAGATAGATTGCAAGGCGGCATTGGTTCTGGGGTAATTATTACAAACAATGGATACATAGTAACAAATAGCCATGTTGTAAAAGGAGCAGATAAGATTCACGTAACATTACCCGGTGATACAAAAAAATATCGTGCTACTCTTATTGGGGAAGATTCCCAAAGTGATATTGCTGTCATTAAAATTGAAAAGAATAATTTGCCAATTCTACCCTTTGCCGATAGCAGCAAGTATCTTGTTGGAGACGTAGTGTTTGCCATTGGGAATCCATTCGGTGTTGGGGAAACTGTAACGCAAGGTATTATTTCAGCATTAAATAAAAATGGATTTGGAATTAGCAATTATGAAAATTTTATCCAAACAGATGCGAGTATCAATCCGGGAAATTCTGGGGGTGCACTGGTTGATAGCAGAGGTGCTTTTATCGGCATGAATACTGCCATTATTTCTAGGACTGGAGGGAATCATGGTATAGGATTTGCGATTCCATCTGAAATGGTAAAAAATGTTGCTATGGAGCTTATTAAATCTGGTAAGGTTTTGAGAGGCTTTTTAGGTATTAATATTAAAGATGTAGATTCTGATATTGCGAATGTGTATGGTGATGCCAATGGAGCGTTAGTTGTTGGTATACAAGCCGACTCACCTGCACAAAAAGCTGGGCTTGCAGTATGGGATTTGATTGTTGCGGTTAATGGAAAACCAATTAAGAGTGCAGCAGAATTACGCAATCTTATTGGTTCATTACCACCTAAAAAAACTGTAACATTAACTTTTATGCGTAACAGTATGAAAGGAGATAAATCAAGCTTGGAGACAAAACAAGCCACAATCACACTTGCCGAACAACCACAAATCAATACACAAGCTTCTAATGTTTCTCAACCACCTGTACAAGGCGAGGTATTTGATGGATTACGCATTGAGAATCTCAATGCACAGATACGTCAAGCCTATAGAGTACCAAATGATATTAATGGGGTGTTGGTAAGTGAAGTACAACAAAATTCTAAAGCAGCGAATCTTGGTTTTGCAAAAGGTGATGTCATTGCACAAATCGAAAACGTATCTATAAAAAATATAACAGATTTTCAAAATGCCATTAAAGCCTTTAAAGATAAAACAAAGAGGATATTAGCATATAATATTCTTAATGGTGAAGTGAAAACCATTATCGTGCAATAGCTTTTTTTGTTAAAGAAATAATGAAAATTAGCAAGTTGAATCCAAGATACAAAATGTAGGGGCTAACCTATCAAGAATCCCCAGTCATATCTGTATCATGTAACATTAACATAAATTATAATGGCTGTGATGAACAATATGGAATCCTTTTTGCTTTTAATTCATTAAGACTTTAAGTCTTTTCTTGTTTTGTTGTTTGTAGTCATTTGACTACAAACTCTTAACTTCATCTTTTAAATACTACTCAAATATATTTTATAATTCCAACAATAAAATGATAGCGACAGAATAATACTCATTACATACGACCATTTATACCTGATTGCTAAAAACAAAATGATAATATACACAACTAAAAACCACAATGGAGTATAATACTCTGACATATAAAAATCATGCGTTAGAACATCATGAATGAGAGAATCAAAAATATATCCCACTTTACCTATATGTAAGACAAATACCAAAGGAAAAAGCACAACAAAACATATACTTAAAGGTATTGATACCAATTGATAGGGAGAAAAATAAGGAAAAAAATAATGCACGATTGGCATCATTTGCATAAATATAATGATGTTAAATGCTACGATTCCAATGCTAATTTTGACACCTTTATTCTTAATATGTAAATAATCACCACTATGACACATAAATAAAAATATGCAAAATACCCCAGACACAGAAAGCAAAAAACCAATATGAAATATAAGGCTTGGATTCCAAGCAATGGCAAATAATGCACAAATAAATAAATTAACAAAACTAAAAACCTTTAGACTATTCAAAAGAATCACATATCCTACGCAAGCCATAATGAATGCACGTAAAAAACTTGGCTCAAAATCAATCAATACAAGATAGCAGAATGCAAAAATAAGCCCAAGAAACCCTAAATCATACAAAGCATTACGATAACAAAAATAACGATGTAATAAGAAATATAAAGGGCAAACACACGAATAAAACATAATTATAAGAGATGCCAAATGAAACCCACTAATAGCAATCAAATGGGCTAAACCTAAGGCGGTAACAGCTTGTCTCAATGGTTTATCAAGAAAATCAGATAAAAACAAAGCATTATATAAATTTGCATAAATTGGATTATTATGTTGTTCGTTAATAAAATTTCTTATTATCCTTTTTTTATCATCTTTTGGAATAAGTGAAAAAGTAGAATTATATATATTGCAGCTTTTTAAGAATTGTAAAAAATCACAACGGTATATTTTTCCATATACTCTTGCTTTTTTGCCCATGATATGTTTCAATTTACCCTTGTATGTCCCATATAAAATATTACCATGAGAATCTTGAAATTTAACTCTTTGACTATTTTCTTTTTTAGCATAATGCATAATAATGGTTGCCTCAAAACTACGACCTTGTTGTAATGCTAAAAAAATAGTATATTTTACATAAAGATTGCTACAAAAAACTATGATAAGCACTATAATGATAATACAGTAATGCAAAAACGGTATGGTAAGAGTAAAATACTCTCCCTTTTCCTGTCTCACACGAAAATAATACAGATTTTGCATAGTTGTCAGAATATTTTGTAGTATCTGCATACACGAATCCAAACAGTATATGATTCATTATAACATAGAAATAATGATTATTATCTTGGACAATAACCATTATTAACAATACTCTATACTATCCATTACAATATGACTCTATGATTTCACATTCCATTACAAATGCTGATAAATAGGTATGTTATATTGGGATAGTATGGCACTATTGTGTTGTGTAGCATTTCTTTGGAATATAGTAATACACAATGAATCATAGCCATATAATGAGCAATAACAGCTATTTTCAATAAAGCTATTTTTACTAGAATGACGGAGCGACCTTAAAGAAAAATAAAACACATGATTTATGTCAAACAAACTCATTGCACGATTGACATTGTCATCTAAACACTATGAAAAAAAGAGATGTAAGGCAAAATTTCGCATTATTTCGCTATAATCGCCCAAAATCCCATATAACGAGATAATCATGGAAAGTAAAAATTCGCATTTTCTATCCCAAACACGCAGTCAAGCACAAACACATACGACTTTTATCCAAGCCATGTTAGACCCTAATGCTGACTTTGGTGGGCTTTATACATTTCCCACTATTACGCCATTTGACGATATTACAAGACTCTATGAATTAGAATATCGTGATATTTGTAAGGAAGTTTTTAAACAATTACATATTGATATAGATTCTGCTATTTTAGAATCTGCATTGCAAAGTTACAATACTTTTCGCAACAACAATATTGCTCCATTTGTTAAAATCGAGGATAACCTCTATTGCCTTGAGCTATATCATGGACCAACATTTGCCTTTAAAGATATGGCATTACAACCTTTTTCTAAATTGCTTGATTCTGTTGCTACACAACAAAAACAACAATATCTTATCTTGAGTGCTACAAGTGGAGACACAGGACCCGCAACTTTGAATGCCTTTGCCAATTTGCATTATATCAAAGCCATCTGCCTCTATCCAAAAGGTGGCACAAGCGAAGTACAAAGATTGCAAATGACTACCCAAGATGCAAGCAACCTTAAAGTATTTGGAATACACGGTGATTTTGACACCGCACAAAGTACACTCAAAACATTATTAAAAAATGAAAAATTTAGAGAATCTTTAGAAAAAAAGGGTTATAAACTGAGTGCCGCAAATTCAGTAAATATTGCACGAATTGCCTTTCAGATTGTGTATTATTGGGTTATTGGAAAAGAACTTTTTAAACAAAATATTACAGATTTCAGCGTTGTGATTCCAAGTGGAAATTTTGGGAATGCTTTGGGTGCTTTTTTTGCTAAGAAATTGGGATTACCAATTACAAAAATTTGCATTGCTTCTAATCCTAATGATATTTTAACGGAATTTTTCACAACAGGAAATTATGATATTCGACATAAAACCCTATATCTTTCTTACTCTCCTGCTATGGATATCCTAAAAAGCTCAAATATAGAAAGGCTGCTTTTTGCCTATTTTGGTGCAGTGCGGACAAAAGAGCTTATGGAATCGCTTGATACAAAACTCTTTTTTACTCTAACTAAACAAGAGTTAGCACAACTGCAAGAGACTTTTGAAGCACAAAGCTTTAGCGATGCAGAATGTTTGCATGGCATTAGAAATGCCTTTGTGAATGGATATATGCTTGACCCACATACAAGCAATGCCTATCTTTTCGCCAAACAAAGACAACATGCCACACAAGAAACACAAGTTATTATATCCACTGCACATTTTAGTAAATTTGCAAAGGCAGTATTACTCGCCTTATCATCATCAAATGCAAACGATATAGAATCGCTCAATGATAAAGAGGCATTACATCGCATTATCCAAATCATACAGCAACAGTACCATACCCCTATAAAGCTAGATTCTGCGATTACAGAACTTTTTACCAAAAAGGAAGTGCATACCACATGCTATGAGCCAAATACATTGCAAGAACACATCATAACATGGTTATAAATGCATATGCAATGAAATATTGAGAATAGATGATTCCATCTGTCATATTGATTAAAAAATCTTTATTAGTATGAATTTGGGAATAAATGAAAAAGAATAGAATCACGATATTTATACATATTAGGAAATGCTATGATTCATAATTTGTTGTGGCAATAAAAACTCTAAAAACTTCTATATTTTAAATATTTAGCTTCTCTTTAATACATTCCATTACACCAAAACTTCCTATATTTTGCGGTATACAATGAGTTAGCGCTCTTTCCTTAAGCAGACTTGCTTGTCTATAATCATAATCAAAATATGAAATCACGATGTCAATAAGTTAACGAAGTGTCTTTTTATGCTCTCTATATATTTTATATTTTCTATATAATAAAATGAATGGAATACAAAATTTATAATATTTTGGATAGAAAAGAGCAATTTTTTTAAATCCCCTGATTCTAGCATTACCAATATATGGTCGCAACAATCGCAACTTTGGTATTAAACGCATGGGATCTTCTGGAAAATTGGCAAGACTCAATGCCATGCTTGATAAATAGGGTAAAAATGCCTTTTGTGCTAAGATAGCTCTTTCTTTATTTGCATAATTTTGTGTGAATTGTATAATTTCTAAAGCGATTCGAGTCCAGCTACTTGCCTTAAAATAAGCTCTAGTAAGGACAAAATTTTTATTAAAAGCCATATAAATATCTTGCAAATAGGGCATAACATTAGACTTCTTTGAAGTCTTATAATCCGATGAGCTATCGGGACGTATACGATAAATATAGGGCTTTTGCAACAAAGCATAAATAGAGTTTGCTTGTGTTAGCAGCAAAACGCCAAAATGATGATCTTCAGCATAAATATAGTCGAGAAATTTCAAATGTATACTCTTTAAAAATGTAAAATCAATCATGCCTTGTGGAGCAAAAGGAAAGCTTCCTATATTTCTCTCAATGATAAAAGTAAGCATATCCTGCACACTTATCTTTTGACTATGCGTAAAATTATAATAATCCCAATATGTAATACGTCTCACTTTCGGCTCTTGTATGCCATCGTAGAAGTATTCCCAATCAAACCACACGATGTCAACTCCTTCACTGTGTTTGAGGCATTCCTCTAGGCAGTTTGGCTT
>CASFZH010000002.1 GCA_949299115.1 uncultured Helicobacter sp.
ATCTTGCATTGTGGCATGTAGAGTGTTTGCATGTATAGCATGTCTATTTGATACATTTGTATGCTTAATAATGCTTGTTATCAATACAGCAGTGTATTTTATATAATTTTCATCGGCACTTAATACGATGTGAAACATATAATACCTTTATTTATAAGAATTTTGAAAGTTATTATAGCATAAATTTACAATGCAAGAGGATCGATGATTTTAGAAATTCTATCCAATAAAATTATATTTATTTTAAAAAATGATTGTAGGCAATTGTGAGAGTGTTTTGCAATATATAATTCGTAATTAAGAATTGGAATCTAAGAACATCAAATAGATTCTTTGTGTATAACTTCTTACAAGGGTGATTCTAGGTTAGGCGTTGTGGATATTAATAAGGCTTTAGAATAGGGATGGATATTGAGTGTTTAGATTGAGAGATAACGGGGATTGCCACATCAAGAGAGTGGGTGATAAGGCTGTGATTACATCAATCTGTTTGACTTTGTGGTATCTTGATTATTATATAATAATGAATTCTCAAATCTTTTCTTTGTAAGCAAAGATAGAACAATGAAGGTCTGTTATCAACATCTTGTGTATCTGTGTATATAAAATCCGTAGATTCTATAAATAATAGCAATTTTGCATACTATTATGATTTCAAGCTATTTTCTACGTCATCGTAAAAGAAACTTTTTCACTAAACATATCAAATATTGTATGTTATATGATACGTTTAGTGTTTATGCATCTAACTACATAAAGATACTTGAATGAATATCTTTATGTTGATATATTAAGTTGTATTGTGTCAATAATCGTTTTTGCACCATCTTTTCCTATTTCATGTATAAGAGATTGTGATATTTCTGGGAGATTAAGAGAAAAAATATGTTGCATAATATCTTCATTGTTATCATAGTTACGCCTTTCTTCCATAATAGATTCTAAGTTTTTATTGTAGGATTGCAATGCCATATTTTTAGTTGCTATTTTGTGTAAATTTTTAATGTAGTTATTGCATACATTTTGTGTATAGAGCAACGCATATCCTTTATCACTCAATATTTTGGCATTAAAATATTGATGATTTTTGGCTGCATATGGATAGGGTATAAAAAGTGCGGGTAAGCCATTAGCTGCGAGTTCCCATAAACTTGAAGCACCAGAACGGCTAATAGCGAAATCTGCCATTTGCATAATGATTGGAATCTGATCGCTAAAATCAAAAATAAATACCATATTTGTATTATTGTGGTGTTTGCAAAATTCCTTAAGGCATGAAGTGATTTGAAATCCATTCTTTTTATATTGAGATTTTACAGCATCAAAGTCAATCTTACCTGTTTGGTGTAAGATTCGTATATTTCTTTGAGATAAAAAAGGAGCAATTTCTAGGGCAAATTCATTAATTGCTTTAGCACCCTGTGAACCACCCAAAAATAATATATGTTTTAATTCTTTTCGTATCCTTTGTTTCTCAAAAAATATATTATTGACTGGATAAGGAGTAATTATGGCATTTTGAAATGGAAAGCTTGAAAAGAAAATTTTTGCAAACGGTTTGAGTAGCCTGTTTAATGATCCCATACACGCATTTTGCTCGTGAATAAAGAAAGGAATGCGACCAAAAATAGCTGCAAAACTACCCGTAGCAGCACTAAAACCACCAACACTAACGCATGCCTGTATGTTGTATTTTTTCATTATAGTTAGTGCTTTGAAAGATTCTGTAATATTTTGCCACAATGCTTTAATTTTATATATATGTTTTTGATTAACTACGGGGGTAGATTCTAAAAAAAATGCCATATCAAAACATTCTGCATCTTTTTCAAACCATTGTCTATCTTGTCCTTTTGTGCCACCTATGTAAAGAGTGTAGAATCCTCGTTTTTTGCATTCTTTAGCCAATGCTTTTGCGATAGATAGATGACCGCCTGTTCCACCACCTGTAATTACAATACGCATAAACGTCCTTTAAGTTTTCGTGGCATTATAGCAAAAACTTTATATCATATAGATTGTGATTTAGATACTGTTGTTACTATGTATTGTCATATATGACATGGTAAAATTTGCACAAAATACTGTTGCTACTTTTTGATTGTATGAATCGAAAAAAAATGTACTATCACATATTCATATATTTGCTTATCATGTCGATTTAGCATGATTCTGAAATATGATTAAAGATAAATAGCCAACTATGTAACTTTCAATATATTATCTTCATGATTTTTTAATTTTATTTCTAAAAAATCTATAAAATCTTTTATTTTTCTTGACTTAGAGTAACTCTCATCTTTTATAATATATCGTATTGGAATCTGACTTGAAAGTATATTGTTATTACCTCAATATATGACAATGATATGTTAGAATTTTTTTTATTTTTATCTGTCCTATTTATTGTTACTTGGTATTTGAGGAGTGCAGTTTTATAATTTCCAATAAACCTTAACAATTAATATCTTATTAAATCTAAGAAAGGATACTAAATGATTTCAAAGTTTTTTATCAATCGTCCAGCATTTTCTGGTGTGATTTCTATCGTCATTGTAATTGCCGGGCTTTTGTGTATGTTTAATCTTCCTATTGAGCAGTATCCCAAACTTGTACCTACTCAAGTAGTTGTGCGTGCTGATTATCCCGGAGCAAACGCTCAGACAATTTCTACCAGTGTGGCAAGTATTTTGGAAAATAGCATTAATGGTGTAGAGGGTATGCTCTACATTCAGACGGCAACTACATCAAGCGGGACAATGATGCTCAATGTCTTTTTTGATAACGAAACTGACCCTGATATGGCAGTCGTTAATGTCAATAATCGTGTGCAAGCTGTATTAAATCAGCTGCCTAGCGAGGTGCAACGTCTTGGGGTAACTGTAAGGAAAAATTCTACTGCTGTGCTAGGACTCTATCAATTCTATTCAGATAATCCAGCACATACACAGCTCTATATTGCTAACTATATTGTGCTCAATATTATTGATGAGGTAAAACGCATTAAGGGTGTGGGTGATGTGGAACTTTGGAGTTTGATGAATTATGCTATGCGTCTATGGCTTAAGCCCGACATGCTTGCTGCACATAATCTCACGCCACTAGAAGTTATTGAGCGCGTACAAGAGCAGAATTCACAGTTTGCACCTGGAAGGCTTGGGCAAGAGCCAATCGATGGCAGTCAATTTGCCTATACGCTTACAACTAAAGGGTTGCTTTCTAGTAAGGAAGAATTTGAAAATATTATTATTCGTGCCAATTCTGATGGTTCAACTTTGCGTCTTAGGGACATTGCTAGTGTTGAGCTAGGAGCACAAGATTATTTGGAGCGTAGCACCTATAATGGCGTACGTTCTGTGCCAATACGCGTTACTCTCTTGCCCGGAGCCAATATGGTCGAGGTCGCTGATAAGGTCAATGCCACGATTGCACGCCTATCTCAAAAATTCCCAGAGGGTATGAAATATGCTAATCCTTTTCGTCCAACTGAATTTATCCACGCTTCGATGAAAGAAGTGTTAAAAACTTTTTTTGAAGCTATTGTGTTAGTTGTGCTTGTGATTTATCTCTTTTTACAGAATCTAAGGGCTACAATTATTCCTGTTATTGCTATTCCTGTGTCCATTATTGGGACTTTTGCGGGATTGTATGCGTTTGGATTCTCAATCAATCTTTTGACACTCTTTGGATTAATTCTCGCCATTGGTATTGTGGTTGATGATGCGATTATTGTCATTGAAAACGTTGAGCGGATAATGCACACCGAACACTTAAACACTAAAGAAGCTACAATAAAATCAATGCGTGAAATCACAGGTCCCGTGATAGCTATTGTGTTGGTGCTCAGTGCTGTATTTATTCCGGTGGCATTTATGGGTGGTTTTAGTGGTGAAATTTACAAGCAATTTGCAATTACTATTGTGATTTCAGTTGTAATTTCTGGTTGTGTCGCACTTTCACTTACTCCTGCACTCTGTGCAATTTTTTTAAAACCTACGCATACACAGCCAATTTATCCAGTGCGGAAATTCAATGAATTTTTTGACAAAATGACACTTCGATTTAGTCGTGAGGTAGCACGCGTATTAAAACGGGGAATGATTTCTTTGGTGATTTTTGCGTGTTGCATTGGGCTGACCTATCAGCTTTTTCAAAAAGTCCCAACAGGACTCGTGCCAAATGAGGATATGGGGACTATTTTGGTGCATACGGTTTTGCCTGAGGGGGCTTCACTTTCACGTACTGCACAAGTGCAAAAAGATTTGTTTGAAATGGTAAATAGCACTCCAGAAGTGGCAGAATCTAGCATTATAGCAGGATTTAGTTTCTTAGCTAATGGCTTTAAATCAAGTGGAGGAATTAGTTTTATTCGGCTTAAAGATTGGAGTGAACGTAAGGGGGCGGATCAAAGTGATGTGGCTCTTATTGCTAAATTTAAAAAGCAAGGTGATAGCTACCCCAATGCACGTTTTATTTTTGCCCAAGCTCCCACAATTATCGGGCTTGATGCGAGTGGAGTCAATATTTTTGTACAAAGCAAGGAAAGTAGCAATATGAATGAGCTTAAATACTACACGGACTTAGTTGTACAAAAGGCTTTGGAACGTCCAGAGATTAGTAATGCTTTTACGAGTCTTGCGGTAGATACTCCGCAATATGAGGTGTATCTCAATCGCGAAAAAGCAAGTGCAATGAATGTCCCGATTAATGACGTGTTTCGCACGATGCAAGTAACCTTTGGGAGTTATTATATCAACAATTTTGAACTTTTCTCACGTACCTTTCGAGTCATCGCTCAAAGTGAACAGGGTTTTCGTACAAGTCCAGAAGATTCTAAAAATATCTTTGTGCGTAGCACAGATGGAAACCTTGTGCCACTTTCTTCACTTTTAGAGTTTAAACGTATTATTGGTGCAGAGATTATTAACAGATTCAATCTTTTTCAAGCAGCTCAAATTATTGGTTATACGAATCCGGGATATTCCAGTGGTGATGCTATTAGAGCGATAGAGGAGGTTGCTATGGAGGTGTTACCACCGGGTTATGACATTGGTTATGCTGGAGCGACTTATCAAGAAAAAGCAAGCTCTGGAAGCGGAAGCATAGCTTTTGTATTTGGACTTATTTTTGTATTTTTAATCCTTGTAGCACAGTATGAGCGTTGGATTCTGCCTTTAGCCGTGCTTTCTGCTGTGCCTTTCGCAGTATTTGGGGCAATTTTAGCAACCTATCTTAGAGGATTAGAGAATGATATTTATTTTCAAGTGGGGTTACTTGTGCTTATTGCATTAGCAGCGAAAAATGCTATTCTCATTGTGGAGTTTGCAACACAGTTAAGGGAGCATGAGAATCTAAGTATAGTAGATTCTGCTATTATGGCGACAAAAATGCGTTTCCGTCCTATTGTGATGACATCACTTTGTTTTACCTTGGGTGTATTGCCTTTAGCATTATCTAGTGGTGCTGGGGCATTAAGCAGACATTCTATTGCCACAGGGGTGATTGGTGGAATGCTTGCAGCAACTTTTTTAGCAGTTTTTTTTGTACCATTATTTTATGTATATCTTATGTATTTTAGTGAATGGATAGCAAAAAAGAGAGGTGTTCGAGGTAATCGCAGATAAGGAATGTTGGAGAATGTTGTGATTTTGGAGACGATAAATGTGTAAAAATAAAATTATTGATTATTTGTGATTTATATTTTAAAAAATTATGATTGATTTCAGTTTTTTTAAGTTATAATGAAATCGTTACTCTACATTATGATAAATTACTAGGGAGGTATTAATGAATAGATTGTTAAAATGTGTCGGTGCTTTTTTGATAGGGGGATTTTTCGTCGCTTGTGGTGATTCTAAGAGTGATTCCAAAATGGAATCTAGTGCAGAAAATGCAAACAAAGTTTATACAATAAAATTCGCCCATGTGGTGAGTGCGGGCAGCCCTAAGGGGAAAGCGGCGGATTTGTTTGCCAAGAGGGCAGGGGAGCTTAGTAATGGTCGCTTGAAAGTCGAGGTTTTCCCCTCTGCGCAGCTTGTCGATGACGATAAGGTCTTCCAAGAATTAAAGCGCAATAATATCCAAATGGCGGCGCCAAGCTTTTCGAAATTCACACCTATTGTCAAGGAGTTTAACCTCTGGGATGTGCCTTTTATCTTCCGCGATAACGAGCATTTGCATAAGGTAATGGATGGTGAAGTAGGGCAGATTCTTAAAGATAAAATTGCACAAAAGGGCTTTATCGCACTAGATTATTGGGACTCTGGTTTTAAGCAATTTAGCACCAATAAAAATCCTATCGTGTTGCCAAGTGATGCTAAGGGGCAGAAAATCCGCATTATGAGCTCTAAGGTGCTAGAGGAGCAAATGAAGGCTATTGGTGCAAACCCACAAAATATTAACTTTGGTGAGGTGTATTCGGCACTCCAAACCGGTGTGGTCGATGGTGCGGAGAATCCGCTCTCAAACCTTTATAATTCAAGATTCTATGAAGTACAAAAATCTATCACGATGACAAATCATGGATATTTGGGCTATCTTGTGGTAGCAAGTGAGAAGTTTTGGAATGAATTACCCGAGGATTTAAAGGGCATACTCAAGCAAGCACTTGATGAGGCTACAAGGTTTGAGCGTGAGGAGAGTGAGCGCGATGAGGCAGTGCTACTAGCCAACCTTGAAAAATACGCTAAGGACAATGAGGGCAAACTCACTATCTATACACTCGATGAGGCACAAAAGGCAAAGTGGCAGGAAGTGATGGTGGCGATTTATCCAAAGTTTTATGATTTAATCGGACAGGATCTGATCCAAAAAACGCTTGATACAGAGTAAGGCTGATTAGCAATCTAGCATTGCTAGTGTCATGCAGAATCTAATATCTAATGAGATGAGGTAGCTAGATTTGGTGTGTGATGCGTGTATTTGGAGGACGGAGCAACCCTAGGATCTGCTCCTTGTATAATATATGTAGTGTGGAATACATTGCAATAAATTTAAACAAAGAAAGGTTGGTTTTGAGGTCGGTTTTGTTATTGCTACAAAAACCCTTTAAATGGGTGCATTTAAGCCCGGGAGTCCATCGCTTTTTTAGAATCTTAGATGTGATTATCGCGGGTATTAATAAAAATATCGCGGTGCTTGGGCTCGTGGCGGGTGTGCTTATCGTGAGTGTGAATGTCTTTACGCGCTTTTTGGCGAAGTTCTACCCCGAGATTCACAGCCTTACTTGGGGTGAGGAGGTCTCGACATATTGCTTTATCTGGAGTGCACTCTTTGGGGCGGCGTATGGATTCAGAAAAGGGGTGCATATCTCGGTGATGATTGTAGTAGAGCGATTTCCCCCAGCAGTGGCAAAGGCGTGCGTGCTTATCTCGTATATTTTGAGTGCGTGCTTTTTGGCGTTTATGGCGTATGGGGGGTATTTGGTCTGTGAGCTTAATTATGAGTTAGGGCGGTATTCGGAGGCACTGCATAATGTGCCTTTGTGGATTTTCTTGGTGTGTTTGCCTGCGGCGTTTTTGGGCGCGACTTATCGGGTGATTGAGAAAATCTATGAAATCTCGTGGATGGAGGCTAAAGATGTCGTCAAAACCACGCAAGATGAGATTATCCACGATGTGGCGATAAAGGAGTAGCGATGCCCTATGTCAATATCAAGATAACGCGTGAGCATGGCGTGCCAACCCAAGCACAAAAAGAGCAGCTCATAGAGGGTGCGACTAGGCTTGTCTCGGAGGTGCTGGGGAAAAACCCAGCGACTACTTTTGTGATTATCGAGGAGCTAGAGACGGATAATTGGGGGATTGGCGGCAGGAGCGTTACGCACATACGCCAAGAAAATACAAAATAAAGGGTGGCGGTGCGTTTAGATTCTGTAAAAATCTATTTCAGAGATTTTTAGGGTTCTAGATTCTGTATTTTTGGATTCTTCATTTGCTAGGCAAATGCGCTAAGGGCAAGAATCTAAATTTATAGAATCTAGATTCTATAATAAAATCTAAGCTCTTAAGGTGCGTTATAGAATCTAGCCGCCTAGATTCTCACCATAAACCATAAAAAAGGGATTACATAGATGAGTGTTGCAGTATTGTTTATCGTGCTTTTTGCGTTGATTTTAATCGGTGTGCCTATCGCGGTGGCTTTGGGCATTAGCTCGCTTGTGTGTATGGTGCTTTTTACTTCGCACGACATTACGGGGATTCCAGAGACTTTTATTTCAGCTTTTAAGCCCACGCTGATGGCGATACCGATGTTTATTTTAGCGGGTTCGCTTTTAAGTAAGGGCAGTGCGGCACAGCGAATCGTGGATTTTGCGAAGTCTATGGTGGGGCATTTGCCCGGTGGCTTGCCTATGAGTGCGATTTTGGCTTGTATTATCTTTGCGGCGGTGAGTGGGAGCTCGCCGGCGACTGTGGTGGCGATTGGCTCGGTGATGTTTTTGGCTATCAAGCAGGCGGGCTATCCGCAAGCCTATGCGGTGGGGGCGATTACGAGTGCTGGCAGTCTTGGAATCTTAATCCCACCATCAGTGGTGATGATTGTCTATGGGGTTACGGCTAGTGGGCTTAGCGGGCTAGATGGCAAGGAGATTGTCGTCTCTATCGAGGCGCTTTTTAAGGCAGGGATTATCCCGGGGCTTATGATAGGGCTTATGATGATGGCTTACACATATTTTGGGGCAAAGCGGCTAGGCTATAAGGCACAAAAACCAGAGCCCTTTGCCGTGCGCTTTAAGCAGTTTATGCGTGCGTTTTGGGCGTTGCTTATTATTGTGGTGGTCATTGGCGGGATTTATGGTGGGCTTTTTACCGCCACAGAGGCAGCGGGTATCGCGGTTGTGTATGCGTTTATCGTCTCGGTGTTTGTGTATAGGGATTTGAAACTCAAAGATTTGTATAGCGTGTGCTTGGATGCGGCTATCACAACGGCGATGATATTTTTTATTATCGGTTCAGCAGTGGTGTTTGCACATTTCCTCACGAGTGAGCGCATACCTCATCATATCGCCGAGTTTCTTATTGCTCAAAATATGAGTTGGTGGGTGTTTTTAATCGCAGTTAATATCTTGCTTTTTATTATGGGGCAGTTTATGGAGCCTAGCTCGGTGGTGATGATTATGACGCCCCTGCTGCTGCCTATCGCGGTATCTTTGGGGATTGACCCTGTGCATTTTGGGATTATTATGGTGGTGAATATGGAGATAGGTATGATAACGCCGCCTGTGGGGCTTAACCTCTTTGTAGCAAGTTCCCTCACGGGTATGGATCTCAAAAATGTAGTCGTCTCTATTCTCCCATGGCTTGGGGTTATGGTTTTTGGATTGGCACTAATTACTTATATTCCTCAAATCTCACTATTTCTTGTTGGTTGATTTTTTTATTCTTGTTTGTGTCTACTCATTTTTGAGAGACATTATATCTTGTTTGCTAAATATCAAAATTAACAGTGTTTTTGCCAGTTTTTTATAAAATACAATATAATAGATAGAGATATTATTAAAAACGATAAAAAGATATATAAAACAGATATATATGCTTTAGAGAATATCTGCGTTGGTAAGCTGTCTATAAAGAGTTCTTTCGGCACTCAGAATATATAAGTCATTAAGTAAAATATTATGGCTATATTCCAAAAATTTATGGTAGTAATTATGTTATTAAAAATTAAAAAAGTTTGTAAAAAAGTGCATCAAGATAAAAGAAATTTTTAAAATTATGTGAATCAATATGTTGTAGAAAAATCTAAAAAAGATTTGCTCATTCTCAACAGAGTGCAGACATAATCAAATATAGCGAAAAAATATTGTTTATTTATGAATTGAGGCATCGTTTTTTAATAAGATAGTGTGTATATTAGAGTGCATAGGGTTGCCACATATATTCAGTATTCATGTTGCAATATTGACAAGCTCCGTGTTTTAAACTGTCATTTGTCAATATTTTTCGCATATTAATAAATTTATCATTCATAAATAATTCAAATAAATCATTGTCTCTCATATCCCCCATGATATAATTTTTATGTGATTCTATGTCGCTTCGGACATTGCAGCATGGCATGACCAATCCATCATAGCTTATATCTATATTTGCCAATGGTGCATAACAGCCATAATCTCTCTCCGCCTGTTTAATTTTATTATCCGTTATTGCCCCGCCTCTATTTATTCCGACAGTTTCTGGATTCCACGAGCCACATATTATATCTATACCGTCATATATGAATTTTACACGATAGGCATATATGGAATCTTGTGCTATTTCATATTGTAATCGTAGTTTATCTGCCATTTTATCTATTGCTGGTCTTATGAGTTTATCAACATCAAACTTTTGATTTTTATCAAAATAAAAAGACATATTAATATAAGAAAGTCCTGCATCTTTTAATTCATCTAAATATTCTCTATTAATATAGTCTCCATTTGTATTGATTTCTATTTTTACATTTGGTAGAGATTGTCTTGCCTGTCTTATTCTTTTTAGAATCAAGTTTTTATTAGCAAGCGGTTCGTTGTATCGGATAAGGCAGAGTCTACCCGAATAGTCTATTTCTTGTAAATTTGATATTATTTTTATGTATATATCTTCTGGTAAATCTATAGCTTTTGATTTTCTATCTATATACGAATTTGGACAAAACCAACATTTTCTATTGCAAAAAGATGATATTTCGATTGATATCTGATAGAGATTATCTTTTAATATCTTTCTTTGTAGAGATTTGTCATTTGTGGGAGTTATCAAAGCTATATATTTATTGAGAGTGTTTATTGAGCTTTGCTTTTTTTCCTTATCTATTAATTTGTATGTTGATTCTCTAAATTCTCGTCTATAACGTCTAATTGGCACCCATAATGAAAATTTTTTAATTTTATCTCTTTCCTGTTTATTCACTCGTTATCCTTGTAGTTAAAATATAGGTAAAGCTGAATTTTACAAAAAAAAAAAAACAAGTCAAGTTGTGGTTCAAATGCTGATTCTGAATACGATGAAGTTTAATACACTCTATAATTCTAGTATTAATTGTTGTATGTGTGGTGCAAAGTATGGAGTTTAAGGTGTTATTAAAATTTGTAGATAATATTGTAGCATAACAATGTTTTTTAGTTAAATAAACCTTTTTCACGTTCATCAAGATATAAATCTTGTGCCTTAATAATATTGCCCTCACTAAGAATACATGACCTTTCTACGACGCTTAGAAGCTCTCTAATATTACCAGGCCATGTATAAGTCAGCATTTTTTCTTTCGCTTCATCACTCAAAGTTTTTTTCTCAAAACCATAGTTTGCACATATTTCTTCGATATGTGCTTGTGCCAATGGTAAAATTTCTTCTGTCCTTTCTTTAAGTGGAGGAATTTTAATTGGGACTGTTTGTAATCTAAAAAATAAATCTTCTCGAAATTCTTGATTAGCGATTTTTTCTTGAATATTAGCATTTGTTGCAGATATAAAACGCACATCGATTTTGATGGGTTTAGCACCACCTAAGCGCACAATTTCTTTTTCTTGCAAAGCACGCAAAAGTTTGGCTTGCAAAGCAATAGGCATCTCTCCAATCTCATCTAAAAAAACACTACCACCTTGAGCAGTTTCCAATAATCCAGGTTTTGGAGAAGTGGCATCGGTAAATGCCCCTTTTTCATAACCAAATAATTCTGATTCTAAGAGATGTTCGGGAATAGCAGCCATATTAAGTGCTACAAACGGGGCATCAGAACGCTTAGAGTTTTTGTGTATAAAACGCGCAAACACTTCTTTACCTACACCGCTTGCCCCTAGCAAAAGCACACTTGCATCAGTTGGTGCTACCTTGCTGGCCAGAGATTTTACTTCATCTAATTTTTTAGAGCTTGATTTAAAGATTTTGTCTTGGTTAAGAGTTTTTTTCCCAGTATGTTGCGTATTATGATGAGTTTTATTAAAATCAACAATTTTTTTTGTGCGATAAATAGCTTCAAGTAAATCCTGTGGTTCAAAAGGTTTTTGAAAAAAATCTTTGACGCCAAGACGTATTGATTCTATGGCTTTATTAAGTGTGGCATTGCCTGTTATAACAATGGCTTCATATTTACCATTGAGCTTTGTAAGGAACTCAAGCCCGTCCATTTGTGGCATATTAATATCTGTGATTATTAAGTCAAAGCTTTCATCGAGGGTTTTTAGAGCATCTTTTGGGTTTTTAAAACTAACAATATTTAAATCTTTATAATCTGAAAAGAAAAATTCTAGGCTTTTTCTCATATTTATATCATCTTCGATAATTGCTATTTTCACAACTTTCTCCTTTTTTGTTAGTTCAGAGTATTATTTTTTGCTGAAAATCTCTAATGTTAGAATGCCGCTATTAAAATTTACAAGAATATAAGAACGTACTTTTGTGATAGTATGTGTTCTTGATTCTAAATTAATTGTAGTATTTCTATCATCAAGATAGGTTTCTTGCAACATGAGACATTCTAAAACATCAGCTTTATATTGTTGCAACAAATTATACAATAAATATTGTGTTTGTTTTCTGATACTTGCTTGCATTTCCATTTTTGTGTAATGTGGATAATATTTTATATGAATGAATTTTTCTTTTGTAGTAATTTCACATGTTTTTACATGTGTATAATGAGAATATAATTGTAACGGATTTAAGGGAGTAGAGATATTATATTTTTCCCCATAAGGCACATCATCTATAAGTTTTAATGTGTAGTTGATGATGAATTCATGGGAGTTAGTGTCACTAATTTCCTCTATTTCAGGTGTTGAATCTGGTTTGATTTTTAAAGTAGAATCTTTTTGAATTTGTTTTTGATTTTCTCTCTGTTTATAATAGATGGTATCATATGGAGCAGGATTTGCTCGAAATTCTTTTTTTATTAAATCAATTTGATTTTGTTGCATTTTCAAGAGAGAATCTTGCTGTGGTGGTACATCGTTTGGTAAGGGATCAAATATTTGTAAATCAGCTATATATAAAATGTTTGAATCGTTCTTGTAGGGGTAATCATGAATATGAGTATTTTGTGAAATAGGGATTTGATGTATTTTTATGGAATTTTGTCCATTTTTTGTTGTATTGAGGTATGCATATGTTGTATTATATAATAATGCAATACATATAACCACAATAATAGGACATTTAAACAAAAATACCCTCCTAATAGCTAATTGATTTGTCAAATTTTTGCTGTTCTTTAAAACCAAAGAATGTATGGATTTTTACGTAATACCAAGTATGTATGGAACTAATATGATGTGGTTAATTATATCGAAAAATTTAATATGTTATATCATGTGTTGTTCTTATTATTACTTTAAATAATGCATGTTTTATATTATTCTATAGGCGTGTCATTGAGTTCTAGGATTTTTGTGGTTTGTAAAGCTGGAGGAATTAGTAAAGGTTTTTCCCATTTATTATTGCAATAATCACAAACATGGAAGAAGTCTTTAGCATAGAAATTTAAAATATCATATTGTAATGATGTAGAGTTCAGATGCACAAAATCTTGATTAAATTCCCCAAAGCCTTTTAGTTGGCTAAGTGAACTTGCGATTGGACAAAGAAATAAGCCTCCTTTGAAATCTGGATACTGTTCTTTTATTGTATTATTTGGTGCTATAAGGCTAACACATGGCATAAGACATGAGCGAAAATTGCGAATAATATCTTGTTTTTCTCGATGTCTTTTATAGATTTTACCTGGATCAAACCATTGTGAATCTGATGTAGCAAAAGCAAATTCATAGGAAATATTGTATGATTTGAGAGATTCTAAGATTTCTTTATGGTGAAGTTTTTTTATAAGTGCTGGATTGGAACTATAATCAGATATTGTTACGCTAGCTTTGGGTGATTGTAGGGCATGTAATATGTCGTCTTTGAAAGTAATAGTCCCATTTGAAACTATATTAACATGTTTAATCTTTTTTTGATTCAATAGATATGTGATGACTTGTGGCAATTCTTTGAAAAGTAGTGGTTCACCGCCAATTATTCTTATCCTACTTATTGATGAAATATGTCGCAGTAATATATCCATGCTTTCCTGTATGTCTTTGTATGTCGTTGTATATTGATTATGTGAAGAAAAGTATTGCATCAAATTATTGCATGCTTTACATCGTAAAGAACATTTTGTTGTTAAAACAAGCTCTATATAGGGAATATCTATTTTCCCACATGCAATTCTTGTGCGAAAATAGAGGCTATTATATTTATGGAGGAATTTTATAAATCTTTTTCTCATATGTGAATACGACGTGTTTTGTAGTGAATTGAGAGAATTTATGAGATGATGTGTATTTAATGCGATATAGCGATGTTTGAATAAATCTTTTTTCAAAATAAATGATAAATTTTTCATTAAAATCCTTAAATTCATAGGTATTATGAAAAATCTATCAAAAAAAAAAAAACAAATAGTTAATATAATATATATAAATTTAATAGTCAAAAATTGGTAATATTTGCTATTTTATTATGTTGTATGGATTAATGTGGGAATCAAATAGATTCTGTAATAATGTGGTAAATTTTTGTTGGGAGTAAATTAAGAAAATACTGCATTAAAAATCAATATGCAAATATTATGCAGTTATCTTATTATTTTTTATAAAATAATAAGGTTTATTTCTATCAAAAAAAGTTATTTTACGTCGATAAAGGAGAATAAATGTGTTTGCGATTCGATTTCTTTTCTGTCTTTTTGATCGGCAAATTCTGTAAGATTAATGAGACATGAAAACTCTATACATTTTGCTTCTAGCTTTTTAATTAGCTTTAATGCAGCATTAGCTGTTCCGCCTGTGGCAACCAGGTCGTCTACTAGAATAACATTGACTCCCTTTATTCCTACAAACGCATCATCTTTGATTTCTATGGAATCCGTGCCGTATTCTAAAGTATAATTTTGCGAAAGAATATTGCCCGGTAATTTTCCTTTTTTACGAATAGGGACAAATCCGGCGTTTAATGCAAAAGCTAAGGCAGAACCGATTATAAAACCACGAGATTCAATGCCTACTACATATTCAATTTTGTAGGCTTGATAACGGTGTGCTAACATTTCAATATACTCAGCAAAAAGTTTGCCATTGTGCAGAAAAGTTGTAATGTCTCTAAAAATAATCCCTTTTTTTGGAAAATCTGGAATATCTGTAATAGCAGATTGAATTTCTTCACGTAAACTAGGTTTGTGCTTTGTCATTTTAACTTCTATTTCATTTTCTTCATCAATAATTAAATCATCTATGTTAAAACCATTTATTGGTTTCTCTGATTCCTTATGTTTATTTTTTTTATTCATGCCATTTCTCCGAAAAAAATTCATTCTAAAATACATATCATTCCTTATCTTTCCAAGCTTTATAGAAATATCCAAAATCACATTGAATTATTGTTGTGATGTCTACAAGAGTGCCTCTATCTTTTGCTCCAAATCTTTGATACGACTTTTATAATTATCTGTTTCTATGCGATATTGAGAGTTGCGTTGTTTTAACGTTTTTACTTCACTTTTTAGGGAGTTTAATTCTTTTGTCAGAATATCAATATTTCCTAATGCTCGTTGTAAAGATAGTTGGTGTTTTTGTATAAGAACTTCGGTTTCAACAAGGGTATATCTCATGTGAGCAGATTCTTTTCGTTCTTTTTGGGCTACACTTTTATAATAAAATGCACTAACAATCATAAATAAAACAAATAAAATAAAAATAGTTAAAGCAAACCATGTTACTAAATCACTCATTATTGCTCCTTTGATTTGTGAGTTTTTGGATTCTTGTATGATGACGTCCACCATCAAAACTCTCATGCAAAAAAGTCATAACAATTGTTTCTGCGACGCCTATTCCTATAACCCTTGCACCCAAACATAATACATTGGCATCGTTATGTTTGCGAGCAACGCTAGCCATATAGGGGTCCGTACATAATGCTGCACGAATATTATAATAGCGATTAGCAGCAATGCTCATTCCAATTCCACTGCCACAAATTAAAATTCCACGATTACTCTCGTAATTTTTTGCAATTTTGTTGCATAATGTATCTGCTATATCTGGGTAGTCTACATTATTTTTTGTATGTACTCCTAAGTCTTCAAAATGTATTTGTTGATTTGTGAGATATTGAGTAAGTAATTGTTTGAGTTCTACGCCTGCATGGTCACTTGCAATGAAAAGCATTACAATCCTTATTCTTGATATGTTTATAGTTTCAAAAATAATATAATAACTAGTTCTATTATTCTTAGTATGCTATCTCTTGTTGGAGGAAATAGTACAATGAAAATAATTAGAATAATACCATATTTTTCAAAATTATTATACCATCTCACAAAGATTGTAGAATGGAATAGTAAACCTAAATATCCAAGTATCTTTGCACCATCAAGTGGTGGTATAGGTATAAGATTAAAGATAGCTATAGTAATATTAATAGAAATTATGATAAGTAAAAATTGCAGGAATAAACCTTTTTCTTGTATCAAGTGATATTGTAAGCCAAGTTTCAAAGTTGCTACAATGGTGAAAGCAACAAGTATATTAAAAAAAGTCCCTGCTAGTGCAACATAAAGGCAGCCTTTTAAACCAGTTTTTTCCTGAATGTTAAGGAAATTTATGGGCATTGGTTTGGCATATCCAAACATAAAAGTTGCCCCCATAAATATAAGTGTTAAAGGGATGATGATGGTGCCAAAAATATCAATATGTTTAAGTGGATTTAATGTAATTCGCTGAACTATACGTGGTGTCTCATCACCGTAACGTAATGCCATTAAACCAAAAAATATCTCACGACCAATAGTGGCAAACGATACGGCGATCATATAAAATGTAATAAAAATAATAATTTCTAATAAACTCATATTAAAAAAACCTAATATCTTAACACATAATATTGCATTCAATATTTATAATAAATATAATGATTATATCATTAAAATTATCTATTTTATAACTGTAATATATAGTTTTGATATACTACTCTTAAAATATATCTTAGAATTTAATAATACAATTAAAAATTATTTTGCATAAAAACTATTGACAAGGTGTGTTGCTATAATAGCGACATTCACCTTCAAAAATTTTTGCATTATTTTGCAAACTTGTTATACTTTTGAATACTCTATCCCAACGTACTTTGTAGCGGTTTTTTTCTTCTGTAGCATCAGATTCAACGCTTTCTGTTAAAGTAATGCTAAAGTAAGTAAACCATGGCATACCAACAATACGACTATAATCAACAACACCCCAAAACCTAGAATCTTCACTATTATCCCTATTATCACCGACCATAAAAAAAGAATCTTCTTCAATTTCTTTATAAAAAATTATTTGATTGTTAAAGAATCTTGGTTGCATAGCTATCCCGCCTCCATTTGGATTCATGTTATTTGTGCTAATTTGGGCTCTATGAAACATTGCAAAATAGCTACGTAAGGGTTGCACCTTATTATCTTTTTCCCCATAATGAATACCCATAAACTCGCGCGAATATGGTTCTTTAACATATTTTTCACCAAAAAACTCATAAACATCATAATCTTTAAAATGTGTTTGAATATAAGAATCTCCTTCAAACGGACGCAAATACATACCATCTGGAGCAAAAATTACCTTATCTCCACCAATTGCAAAATTACGTTTAATATAATATATTTTATCTTCATTTGGTGGATTGAATACCACTAAATCACCCCTTTGAGGTCTTTTTCCTTCAATAAGGTGTCGATTACCAAAAAGATCAGGCAAAAGTGGAATTTCAAGCCACGGTATTTTAGGAATTGTTATTCCATAAGAATATTTTTTAACGAACATCATATCGCCTTCATATAGTGTACCGACCATAGAGCGACTAGGAATTACAAAACCTTGTGCTACAAAAAATATAAAACATAATACGATAATAATTGCACCATTCCAGCTTGACATAAAGTCAAGAATTGCTTTAAAAATTTTCATTGTTGCTTATACCTTAAGATAATATTATACAAGGATAAAAATACAGAATATATTTTACTATATAAAATTTTAAAATATTATAATAACATTATTAAAATTTTATATAGTAAACACTATATATGTGGAATTGAAGGGAGTATTAGTGTATACAGACATTTAAAGTATACTAGACTAAAAGCGACATGAGGAACGTTATGCAAAATTCTAAATATCCAAAAGACATGCAGCCTTATATAAAAGTGCTGCATTCCCACTTCATTAAATCGGCAACTAATATTGCAGAATCTATACCCATACAGCATACTGAAATAGCTATTTTAGGTCGTAGTAATGTAGGTAAGAGCTCATTGATTAATCTGCTTCTTAACCACAAATTAGCAAAAAGCTCAAGCACACCAGGAAAAACAAGATTAATTAATTTTTTCGCAACAACATGGAAAGTTTCGTATTGTGGAATGATAAAAAACAGTGGTACTATGCCTTTAGATTCTGTATCTATTTTACAAAATACAAATACACAACATACTTTATATCCATCATCTACCTCTAAAAATGTAAACGATATACCTACATCTGATATATGCCATGCAAATACGATAATTCCATTAGTATTTATTGATTTACCTGGTTTTGGTTTCGCTAAGGTAGATAAAAAAACCAAAAAAATGTGGAATCAAAATTTAAGTGATTTTATTCAGAGACGCAAAAGCATTAAACTCTTTTGTCATTTAATCGATTCTCGCCACATAAAACTTAATATTGATTTGGAAATTTGTGACTTTTTAAAGTCATTATTGCAATTCCGAGATGATTGTGAATTTTTACAAATTTACACAAAAGATGACAAATTAACGCAGAATGAACGACGCATGTTGCAATTGCAAGGTAAAATTACTATTTCAACACACAAGAAAGATAAAAGTTCTTTGCAAAAGCTTTACTATGCCATATTGACAAAAAGTTTCGGTATGGAAAATTGTTGCAGCTTGTTAAGAAACTAAAATGTGATACAATCACATATTGAATTTTGATTATGAAAAGGCAATAAACTTATGAATCTTATCGACATCACTCAAATCCAAAAAGCAAGACAACGTTTAAGAGAAGTGATAGCATACCATCCGCTTGCTTTTGCTCCACGTATTAGTAAAGCTGCAAAGACACAAGTGTTTTTAAAAAAAGAAAATCTTCAGCTTACAGGGGCTTTTAAGATTCGCGGAGCGTATAATAAACTTGCCTCACTCAAAGAACAAGATGAAAAAAATGACACAAGTCTCCTTTCTTCTGGTGTGATTTGTGCAAGTGCTGGGAATCATGCACAAGGCGTAGCATATAGTGCACAATGTTTTAACACAAAAGCTGTTATTGTTATGCCTGAGAATACGCCATTGCTTAAGGTGAGTGGCACAAGATCTATGGGGGCAGAAGTCGTGCTAGTGGGAAATAATTATGATGAAGCTTACGCCCACGCTCTCAAACTTGCCAAAGATAGAAATCTCACTTTTATCCACCCTTTTGCTGATGCAGAAGTCATAGCAGGGCAGGGGAGTATCGCACTAGAAATGATAGAAGAACAAAATCTTGATATGGTAATTGTTCCTGCTGGAGGCGGTGGACTAATTAGTGGCATAGCAAGTGCATATAAAGTATTAAGCCCCAAAACTAGGATTATCGGTGTGAATGCTAGGGGTGCAGATGCCCTTATGCGAAGCTTTCATGCAAGGGAAATTCTAAACTCACAATCGGTGCGGACTATTGCCGATGGTATTGCGGTGCGAGATGTCAATGAAAAAGTATTTAAGTGTATTTTAGAGGGTGTAGATGATATTGTGGAGGTTGATGAAGAGGAGATAGCAAGTGCAATTTTGTTTTTATTAGAATCACAAAAGCTTGTTGTAGAAGGGGCTGGAGCGGTAAGCGTAGCAGCCTTGCTGCATAAAAAAATCAATGTTAATCCCGCCTTAAAAGTTGGAGCGATTTTAAGCGGTGGGAACATCGATGTAACAATGCTTAATATGATCATCGAACGAGGATTGTTTAAATCTGATAGAAAAATGAAGTTAGAGGTCGTACTCATTGACAAACCCGGAAGTTTACAGAATCTCACAAATATCCTTACAAAGGTGGGGGCAAATATTGTGCAGATTAACTATGACAGAACGCCAACAAGCTTAGAATATGGTGATGTTTTAATCACAATGGCTTTAGAAATAAAAGGCAGTGAACATAAAGAATCTGTACTAAAAAGCCTCTTGGAGTATGGATATAAATTTAATGAAGTGTTTTGATGATCTAGTTTTATATAATTATTTTGCTAGAAAATATTCATTGTTTTTATATTGAGCTTAGTAATTAATGGTTTTTACATTGTGTCATACCGTTTATGCTTAAATAGTATGCAAAATTTAGATAGTGCGATGGTATTTTTTCGATACAAGATAATAATGATTGTAGTCTAAAATACCTAGATGAATGTCTATTGTTATAGTAAAAATATGAAGTAAAAAGTAATACGTGTAAAATTGTACAACAAAGGTGAAAAATCGAATATTATGATTCTGTATTAGAGTTTTAAAGATCCCTTTATATAAGATTTATGCGTTAAATAGCAGCGAGTGGAAATGAAACAGGGTGTTATTTGTAATGGGTTTAATCTATATTTTACATGAATAGTTGGTACTAGTTACACATCTTTATATTGGGTTATCATTGCTCTCTTGCTCTTTTATAAAGTTAATTTAGAGTTTTATATCAAGTAACCGTATTAACAGTATTATGATACAATTTCATCTTTTTTAAACACAACATCGAATCAATGAGAATAAAGCCGTAACATGAGAAGTGATGTAAGACAAAAATCATATATTATTAATTTTGATAAATCTCTTGCTGTTATCATTCCCTGTTTTAATGAAGAAAATACAATTTTACAAGTCATACACGAGGTACATACTATACTCCCACAAGCCACTATTTATGTGTTTGATAATAATTCCACGGATAATTCTAAAGCATTGGTAGAATCTATTATTCAAGAAAATGCAACGGGGGGGGGGGGGGCTCATCTCCTAACCATTCTCTCTCCACTGCAAATTTTAGCACAAATTTTATTTCAGATTTATCTGCAGATTCTCACACGCATTCTTATTCTTGTGCTTCATGGGATCCAAGCTATTCTGCACAATCTAGCATTCCTACTATACAAAAGCTATATCTTAAACTTTATAGTGTTACCATACAAGGCAAAGGGGCAGTAATGCGACAGGCTTTTAGCCTCATAGATTCTGATATATATATTATGATAGATGCGGATACACAGTATGATACTAGCTGTTTGCCTAGAGCCATAGCACATTTTATGCAGCATTCCCTAGATATGCTAAATATTGCACGTATTCCTATCACTAAAGACACACATCGTAAATATCACAGTTTTGGGAATAAGTTCCTTACTTTGATTGTTTCTTTACTTTTTGGCAAAAAGTTTGATGATATGTTAAGCGGCTACAGAATATTCTCAAAAGCTTTTGTGAAATCTTTTCCTGCACATTCTCAAGGGTTTGAGATAGAAAGTGAACTTACTATTTTTGCTTTACAGCAAAAAATGCGTATCGATGAAATAGGTGCAGAATATAAGGCTAGACCGCATAATAGCTTCTCAAAACTCTCGACTTTTAGAGACGGCTTCAAGATTCTGTTTATGATTATGCAGCTTACTTGCACAGAACGCCCACTACTTATTTTTGGAATCTTAAGTTTTCTTTGTTTTATATTTGGAGTTACCTTGGGTATGCCTATCCTTATAGAGTATATGCAGACTTCACAAGTAGCAAAATTTCCGACACTCTTTGTGTGCGTTGGGCTAGGGATTGTAAGCATTATATTTGCACTCTTTGGCTTTTTAGCACATTTGGTAGTAAAAAATACCAAAGAACAGCGACACTTTACATATCTTTTATATAGAGAGGAAGTTTAATGAATTTAAGAGAATTTTTTAAATTTACAAAAAGTTTTAAGATTTTTTTTATTTTATGGAGTCTTTTATTAGTAGGTTTCATAATAGCGTTTATAATTTTCAGTAATCTAGCAGACAAAAGAATCCTAGAGGCCGCAGTAACACTGCGTAGTTTTCCTCCTATTCAGTCTTCTGATATATATCGTTATGAAACTAAGATACATTTTCCAAGCAATATTTTTCGTTTCCAAAGAAATATTTCAAATATTGAAATTCTCACATACATGTGGGATATAGATTCCCATTCTTTTAATCCTATCTATGAAAATGGTAAGCTCTATCTTGAAACAAAAGAGACTATGCAAAATGCCAATCAAATAATAGGAAAAATTACCTATAAGACAGATTTTATACCAAGTTTTATACTTGATCTATGTTTGTATTATATTCTGGGTTTATTATTATGGTTTCCTTGTAGATTTTCCTGTATAACATTGTTGCAATATATATCAAGCCTACCTTCACGTTCCTATCCAACTGATAGCTATCTTATTTTAACATATAAAGACAATCTTTTTTTAAGTACAGTTATTATACTTTGTATTGGGCTTTTTGCTTTTCAATTTTGGCTGGGATTTCCTGGTCAAATCACTTGGGATACTTATGTTATGATTAGTCTTGATAAAACCAATTGGTTTCCTGTCCTTATTTCATATTTTTTAGAATTTCTCTATATATTATTTGGCAAACATAGTTATTATCTTTTTCTGTGCAATCTTATTCCCTTTTATATTGGACTTGCTTTTCTCGTTTGTGGTTTTTATATTCGTTTTAGGACTTCTCTAGCACTTATTTTTATTTTTCCACTTTTTATAGGAAATTTTTATTTTCAAAATTTTATGCAACACAATAGTTTTTCTCTTCCAATGATGTTATTTTGTCTCTATGCTATGATGATTTTTTATTTATTGACTAAGCCCGTGTTACGGTATACAAAGCCTATATTTACAGTATTTTGGGTATGTTTCTTTATTTTAATGTTTTGCACATTGTTATGGCGACATAATGCTATTTTTAGTGTCTTTCCTTTATGGTTTATACTTATCTATCTTTTTTTAAGTAATAGGAATCTAGACACAAAGGCTTTTAAAACGTATTACCGTAATTTTATGCTATTTAGTGCATTAATAACACTTGCCATTGTTATTCTTGTGCCTAAGATTCTTACCAAAAATTATTCTTATCCAGCCAATCATATATTTTTACACCAAATAGCTGGGGCTTGTGTACCATCTAATGATAGCGGTTGTTTTCCACAAGAATGGTTTCCTCCAAATACCACTTTTGATGATGTTAAAGAACTTTATATAAAATATCCCCTTTACGCCGACGCATTCCATAGTTTAAAACTGCATGCTCCAAATCTTACAAAGCAATGGAGAGAAAGCATCATGAGACATCCTATCAACTTTCTACAACATGAATGGCGATTTATGCAAGATATGTGGCTTCAGAAACCCGATTTGCCTGACGTCAAAGACTTGCAAGTCAAACCATCACATTCTTGGATGATTGAAATTATTAATGGCTTTCCGGATAATGAACATTTCATATCTCTCACGCCATGTAAGGAGAAAATCTATATGTTTTTATATCAACATAAAATTATTTTTAATCACATTGTGGGTGTTGTTATGGCTTGGATTGTGCTCCTTATTAGTGGCTTTTTACTTTATCGAAAAAAATATGTTAATGCTCTGTTAATCTTCGCCTTTAGCTCTGCTTTTGCAGCTATAGGTAGTGCATTGATGATTGTGTTATTCTCTCCTGTAACAGCAGCACGTTATATGTCGCCCGTGTTACCGGTTAGTCTTATGGCACTTATTGGGTTTATTGCATTTTTTTGGGATAAAAATAAAAAAAATATAAATGACACCAATTAATTTAAATAAGCGAACAGTATATACGAAAGCATATAGAGTTATACTTAGTGATTCAACGTTAAACAAATAATTTTATACTCCATCAACGCTTTCTGCTGCAATTAATACATGAAGTTTTTTATGTCTATCAGAATCTTTTTCTAAAATAAACTGATTTGTTAACTCTATTTACATCAGAGGAACATGGCTTTTAGTATTTACCAAAAGCACAGAAACATTTGTCAATATTTTAATTATAAAAAATACAAAAAATTACATGTGTTATGTAAACTTGAGGATAGGAATGAAATTATCACACAATTTAAAAAATATATGGTCTAAATTTTTCTTAATTATATGGAATATTATCTTTTTTTGTATTGTTATTATATTTGTAGTGTTACATACAGCAGCAAAAGATAAAATTATAGAGGCTCCAATAATTCTACCAAAACAGTCTCCATCGCCAGTAAATTCTTTATACCATTATGAAGCAAGAATTCAGTTTCCAAGCAATATTTTTCGCTATCAAAATAATATTGCAACTATTGAAATTCTAAACTATAATTGGCGTATAGATTCTGATATAATCACAGATATTCAACATACGGGCAACGGTAATGGAAGGACTTTATTATTAACAACCACGCAGCCTTTAATAGATGTTGAGATTTTGGGGACAATTGATTATAAAACACATTTTTCTATTGCATTTCTTTATAATCTGTGTTTTTATTTTATCTGTGGCATAGTTGGTTGGTTTATATGTTTACCTATATTTCAATATACCCCCTCTTTTAAAAATCATCTTGTCCCTCTTACAACTAAAGATACTATATTTTTAGGTGGAGTTGTGATACTTTGTGTGGGAATAGGTGCTTTTACATTTTGGCTTGGATTTCCGGGTGTTGTGCAAATTGACGCATGGTATAATGTTGGACTCCATAAAGGCAATTGGCATCCTGTATTTATTAGTTACTTTTTGGAGCTTCTTTACATGCTTTTTGGCAAACATCTCTATTATCTCTTTTTGTGCAATCTTATTCCCTTTTATGTGGGAATCTGTTTTATTATTTGTGGGTTTTATATTCGTTTTAGAACTCCCTTAGCTCTCATTTTTATATTTCCAACTTTTATAGGTAACATCTATTTTCATAATTTTGTGCAATATCATAGTTTTGCTCTACCTATGATGCTTTTTTGTCTCTATGCTATGTTATTGTTTTATATTCTTGCTTCTCCAGTATTACAAAATAAAAAAGTAGTTTTAGGATTTTTTTGGATAGCGTTTTTTATTCTAATGTTTTGTACACTTCTATGGAGACATAATGCTATCTTTGGTGTATTCCCAATATGCTTTGTGCTTATTTTTCTTTTCCTGCAAAACAACAATTTTAATCTCTTACGTTATACGGTCTCTTTAGCATTTAGTGCTATTATTATGATTTCTATTGTTGTTCTTGTGCCCAAAATTCTCACAAAAGATAAGGAATATCCTGCCAATCACATGATATTAATGCAAATAGCTGGAAGCTGTGCCCCTGCTAATGATAGTAGCTGTTTTTTAGAAGAGTGGTATAATCCCAATAAAACATTTGAAGATGTAAAAAAAATATATAGAGATATGCCAACAAATTCCGATTATTTTGCTGCACCTTGGGTTGATAGTCCCGTTTTTAAAACTAATCAAGAACTCCCTTATCTTGCCCGTCAATGGATATATTCTATTCTCTCGCACCCCATAAATTTTATACATCATGAATTGCTTTTTATAAGAAATATGTGGTTTACGCACCCTGTATGGATATTGAGTCCAAAAGAGATACAAGAGCCATTTTTTAATCCACTATGGATTACAGATATTAAATTTCCAGAAAATGAACAAAAAATTACATTTACACCAGTACAAGAAGCCATATATAGTTTTTTATATACGTATAGAATCACGTTTTTTATCCCACCTGTTTACGTGGCTATAGGGATCGTTTTGCTGATAATAAGTAGTCGATTACTTTACAAGAGATATGTGCGTGGGCATCAAACTAATGACAATAATATACAGCATATTTTACTTGTTTTCGTATGGAGTACAAGTTTTGCTAGTTTTGGAACTGCTCTTATGGTTGCCCTCTTTTCGCCTGTAACTGCTGAGCGTTATATGTCTCCTGTATTACCTTTAAGTCTTATGGCACTTATTGGATTCATTGCATTTTTATGGAATCGACAACAAAAAAAATCCTTGCAATACTAGAAAGACTGAAAGTCCTATATTATATTGAGTGAGTTTTTTTTGTAAAACTGAAATTATCATATCTGAGTCTAATAATATTACATTGTTATATGCTTTTATTCCAAGATTCTAAGAGCTCTTTTGCATTACGTTTTATGTGTGTATAGTTAGTTTGAGTTTGGGGTTGTGTATTTTTCCATAAACTAGAAATCACGGCTATCATATCACAATTACGCAATAGCCTGGCATTGTGACGTGTAATTCCACCAATTGCACAAATAGGTATTGTCAGTTTTTGTTTTGCATAAGCCATAACTTCTAAGTTACATCGATTGGCATTCGGTTTTGTAGGTGATTGGAATATTGAACCAAAAGCTACATAATTTACACCAGCTCTTTCATATTGCAATGCCATATTAATATCATTATAACAACTCACACCAATGATTCCTGAAAAAAAATCTCTAATATCCATAAATCTTTCTAATTCATCTTTACCCAAATGCAATCCACTTACACCCATTTGTATTGCTAACTCATAACGATCATTTAATATAAACAAAATATCATTATACGAACAAAAATCTTGTAATTCTTGGACAAGACTACGTATCTCATTATCATTAGATTTCTTATCTCGATATTGAAATATACGCAATCCGCCTCTTATTGCTTGTTGTAATTGAGTAAAAATAGAAGATTTTGGGGTAAGATTGCAATCACTAATACCGTATAGTCCATGCAACAATATGGAATTTTTTGTATCTATTTGCAATTGCTGATTACCGTGCATGACAATAAAATTATTGTTTAAGCTTTATATTTTTAGCGATTGAATTGCTTGAACTCTATTTGCTTGTTTGAAAATGTAGTTTCCTGACACGACAATATCAACGCCGACATTCTTAAGTGTTGCAATATTAGAGTCATTTACGCCGCCATCAACCTCAATCAAACATTCCGCATTTCTCATAACTATTATTTCTTTTAAATCTGTAATTTTCTCTAATGAATGTTCGATAAATTTTTGTCCTCCAAAACCCGGATTAACACTCATAATAAGCACCATATCTATATCATCAAGAATGTATTTAATGCTTTCAAGATTTGTATGCGGATTAAGGGCTATTGCTGGAGATATATCATAAGATCGAATTTTTTGAATTATACGGTGCAAATGTCTTTCTTGTTCAATATGTACACTTATATATTTTGGTTTTAGTGGAGCGTATAAATCTATAAAAAAATTAGCATTTTCCACCATTAAATGAATGTCAAGCGGGACAGACGTAAGTAGTGGTATCTGTTCTAATACGCAAGGCCCAAGCGTCATATTTGGGACAAAGTGTCCATCCATAACATCAACATGCAATAAATCACAACCCGCATCAACAACACTTACAATTTCATCTTCTAATCGCAAAAAATTAGCTGATAAAAGACTAGGTGCGACTTGCATAACTTTTGGTTTTTCTTGGGTATTATTAGCAAAAGATTTCTCTTCTTGTGAATCTTCATCCATATTACGCATTGAAAGCTTTGCCAAACCTTCAATATCATGGGTTTCTCTGAGTGAGCTTAAAAGCTTTTCAAACTTTGGATTTAAGCCGAGCATATAATTTTCCTTGCGATTGAGTGACGGACATGATTCTATATAGAATGTTAAATGATATAAAATATTTGTTAACTTTCATATAACATCTAAAAAAATCTAAAAAATACATAAATGAGTGTTAGATTATTGAATTAAGAAATTACTTATATATTAGAGATTTTATTGTCCATTTTTTCTTAGTTTTCTCAAATCTTCTAATAATGCGGGCATTGCAATAAGAAGTCCAGAAAAAATAATCAAACCAATACCAACTATATTCATGAAATGTGGCAATTCATCACCCAGTATAATACCAATTAAAAGACTAAAAATAATGCGAGAATAATCAATTGGAGACACAATGCCTACAGGAGCAATAATATACGCTTTATTCAAAAAATGTTGTCCTATTGTTCCACTAATTCCCATGCCAATGATCAACAAGCATTCCCAAGTATTTGGCATAACAAATCCACCAACACCATGAATAGGTATAAACATACCTAAAAGTCCAAGCAATGTTGTTCCAACACCAAATGCTAAAATTAAGAATAGATTATCAAAATAAGGTTTAAGGCTACGTAAGGTTACAAAAGCAACAGCCATACTGATACCGCTAAAAATACCAATACATACATTAACAAATCTAATACCATTGAAATCTGGATTACTAATTAAGAGAATTCCGATAAAACCAATAATTGTTGCAATAATAATACCAATGCTTAATCTTTCTTTTAAAAACAAAGCACCCATTAATACTGCATAAATAGGGACACTTTGTGCAAAAGCTATAGCTGTACCAAGTGGAATAGTTGCAATATTATAAAAAATTGAAAGCATTGCCAATCCCCCCATTACAACACGAATAAAGAGTTTCCCCCATCCACCTTTTTTATAATTTTTTTTTGGTTTATGTGTAGAATAGTTGTAGACATAAATTAATAAGACAATAAGCACCATGACAGATGAACGAAAAAAAACATTTTCCATAGCAGGAATACGTTCGGTTGATAATGCCTTCGCAAATCCATTCATAAGTGCAAAACCAAAAGATGATGCAAGCATAAAAAATATGCCACTTGTAATATTATTCATAATGCAATCTTACATTTTTATTTTAATGGTAATTCCTAGCATTTTAAATCCTATTTCAAGACTAAGCGAAACAAGCAAGAGTATTTTTAAAATAGCAATTTCATGCGAAGTATTCAAAATTTTATGGGTATTATAGAAAGTATGTAGGAGTTTTGCAAGATTTCTCAAATATTCACAAAGTTTTTGAAGTTGTCTTTCATTATAGCTTTGGTATAAAACATGTAATAATCCTAAAGACTGTAATGCAAGTTCTAGGCAATCTGCTTTAATATCATTTTGCAGGTATCCACACTGTGTAAACACTTCATATAAAGAAATAGCTTGTATTTGTTCTATTGTAAATTGTGATTTTTCAATTAAAGTATGGATACGTGCATTAGCATAGTTAATATAAAAAACAGGATTCGAAGAATCTTCTTTATTTAGATCTTCCAAATCGAATTCTAAATGTGTATCAAGACTTTTGCTTAAAAAAACAAATTTCAAGCTATCTGCACCAATCTCATTAATAACATCTTGTAGAAGAATAAAATTCCCAGCCCTTTTACTCATTTTATAAGGTTGTCCACCCCTTAAAAGACTAACCATTTGAGCCAATAGGACTTCTAATCTATCAGAATCAAAACCCAAAAATTCAATACTTGCCTTTATTCTTGCAATATATCCATGATGATCTGCACCCCAAATATTAATGTAAGAATCATAATGTCTTTGGAATTTATATGCGTGATATAGTATATCGCCTGCCATATAAGTTGGTTCACCATTATCTCGCACCAATACTCTATTTTTTTCATCACCTTTTTCTTGTGATTGTAGCCATATCGCCCCATCCTTATACACTAAGGCATTATGAGATTCTAGTTGCCTTAAAGTCTTGTCCCAATGTTTATACAAGGTCTTTTCACTAACAAACGAATCAAATTCGATGTTGAGTGCCTTTAAGTTATGTTGAATTTCTTCAAGCATCAGATCTTTTGCATAAACACCAAGCTGTTGCAAAATGTCTGTCATCTTTTTTTCTTTAAAAAAACTAATACCAAAAAAATTTACGGCTTTTTGTGCAATATCGTCAATATATTCACCCTTGTATGTTTCACTTTCACTATATTCTAACCCATTTTTTAGTGCTATTTTATTATAGACTGATAAGGCTAACATATCAATTTGGCTACCAGCATCATTGATGTAGTATTCGCTTGTGATGCTATAACCCAAACGGATTCCAATCGATTGTAAAACACTCCCAAAAATTGCTCCTCTTGCATGTCCAATATGTAATGGACCAGTAGGATTTGCACTGACATATTCAAGTAAAATTGCATGATCTTTCGGATTGCCTTTTGCAAAATATTCTGAATTTTGCAATACTATGTCTACTTGTTTTGCAAGAAATAGATCTGACAATGTTACATTCAAGTATCCGTTTACTGCTTCAATTGTATCAAATATTTTAGACTCTAACGTTGTATTCATTTTCAATAAATGAGAATCCAAATTGTTATATATTGCATTTTTATTGCACCTTATATCTTCAATAGAATATGTATTATTGTGTTGCAAAAATATTGCAATATCTTGAGCAATATTTTTTGGATTTTTATGTAAAATTTTTGCTAATACGAATGCTATTGGAGTGGCAAAATGTCCATGTGTTTTATCGCGTGGATATTCTAAAGGTATGTCAAGATATATTAAATCGGAATCTTGTTGTGATGTTTGCAAATTTTGAATAGAAGCATCGTTATCGTTTTTATACGCACATTTATCATCAACTAATATTATATTTTTACAATCTGTATTAGTGAGATATCGCTGTAATTTTGTAACAAAAAATTTTTTTACTTCATAATACATTAGACTTTCTCTGTTCTTGTTTGTTCATTCTTTGCTATAGATTCTATAACCTGTGCTTCAATCACTTCTGGCTTTTTTTCTGTCTTTCTTTGTGTTTGTGTATTGATTGGTGTATCATCTTTTTTTTCATCCTCATTTTCTAATTCTTTTTTAAAAGTGCGTATACCACTTCCTAAACCTTTTGCTAATTCTGGAATCTTTTTAGCTCCAAATAACAACACAATAACAAGTAAAACTACGAGCCAATGCCATATACTAAAACTTCCCATATATATCTCCTTAATTTTTATATTTTTGCAATAAAGATTCTAATCTTTGTGTGTGATTAAGATATAAAATACTTTTTGCAATATGTAATATTGTATCTTTTGAATCTGCTATATTATCATTAATTAGCAAATAGTCAAAAGTATTTGCGTATTTTAATTCTTCCTGTGCATTTAAGAGTCTTTTTTGTATAATTTCTGGATTATCTGTATTACGTTGTTGCAATCTTTGTTCTAAGGTTTGCAAGTCTTTGGTTGTGATGAATACAGATTTAGCAAAAGGATAATATTGCTTTAGATTATTGTGTCCTTTTACATCAACATCATATAGTATAAATTGATTATTGGCAATCGCATTAGCAATTTGTTTTTTACTTGTTCCATAAAAATTTCCATGAACTTCTTCATATTCTAAGAAATCTCCTACCTGTATACCATGCAAAAAATCTTCACGAGATACAAAATAATATTCTCTACCATTTTGTTCCCCATATCTTTTGTTTCTTGTCGTAGTAGAGATAGAAAAATACAGATTCGGAATATATTGCTGCAAAAATTTTGTTAAAGTGCTTTTTCCAGAGCCAGATGGGCCGGATATAATAAGCATATTGTATATTTGGTTATTATCCATTGTATTCCTTATTTTGTATTTTTACCAAAGTGGATATTAAAGCTGATGTTTGCTCCTTCTAAAATTTCATGCAATTTGTCTTTTGGTGTATTTTTAAAAAAATCAATTAAACTATCAGCATCCATGTCTTTCACTGTTTGTAATGTTGGTGTGGAATCGGTATCATAAGGTTGCTCTTTGATTTCATTAGTAGGTGATACATCAATTTGTGTATTATCTGCTATATGTGTAGGTAATGATATATCATCATTTGACTGTTCATTATTTTTTTTATGTTGCGGTTGCGATGTATTATTTTCCTCATTATCTTGTGTTAATGCCATATTGCTGCTTTCTTCTTTTTTCGTGGAATTTTCATAACTTTCTCCTAAAGCTTCAGCAAGTTCAAATTCTGCAATACTCTCAATACTTGTTTCATCAGATGATATGGTGTCATGTAGATGAGATTGCAGTGATTCTAAGTTCTCAATATCATTAGATATTGAGAGTTCAAGATTTTCGGTATTATCTTTTATTTGACCATCACTTGCACTATTTTGCGTTATATCAATGTTGTTTTGCATGTCATTTTCTTGTTTGACATCGAATAAAGATTCTGTATCAAGAACATCTTGTGGCTTTAAAAAATCATCTTCTATGTTAGAATCACTGTCATCCAATATATCTATGTTTTTGGGTTTTTCATTCTCTTCATGCGTAATTTCTTGTTGCAACATGTTATTGTCGTACGGTAAAACATTTGCTATTACATCATGTGTTTCTAAATTATCTTTATGATTTTGCATAGTATCTTGCATTTCATTTAGTAAAATATTGGCTTCTTCCATGGCTTCTTCATTGAGTAATTTTGGACTCTCGCTAATTTCATCGATTGCAATTTGAGAATCTTTATCTTGTGTTTCATCAGCAAGTAATGTCTTGAAGGAATCTTCTAATGATATATCATCTTGACTTAATTCATTATCTTGACTTAATTCTAAATTATCCAAATCCACATCTTTATCTATGGAATCTAAATCGTGTGTGGTGCTGTCTTGAGCTGATACATGAGGCTTATTGGTTTCTATATCTCCTATATTAAAATCATCTACAATGCTATCTGATTTTTGCGTAGTGTTATCGTCTTGCAATGCTATATCATCGAATGCAGAGTTAAGGGCGGCTGATAAATCATCAAATGCGTCATCTAAATTAGAATTTTTTGTTTTATCGTCATCAGCAGATAATTCATGATTTTCTAATTCTGCTATATCAAGATTATCAAGATTCTCGGACTCTTCTCTATCATGTTCTTTATCTTTAGTAGAATCTTGAGTATCTTGCGTTATTACACTATCATCTTGACTTAATTCATTATCTTGACTTAATTCTAAATTATCCAAATCCACATCTTTATCTATGGAATCTAAATCGTGTGTGGTGCTGTCTTGAGGAATCTAAATCGTGTGTGGTGCTGTCTTGAGAGCCCGCAAGATTGTCAGTAGAATCGCCATATTCTTCTATATCCTCCATGTTTATATCAGCAATATTATCCAAATTTTTATCAAAAAGAGTAGTCATGCTATCACTCTGCGATTCTAATGTGGTATTGTTATTCGCTATTTCATGTGATACATTTAATTCGTCAATCTTATCTTCATCAAGATGGATATCTTCATTATGTTTATTTTGAATATTATGTTGCGATTCTTGTTTTATATCTGTTTGACTTGATGTATGTGTGTGGTCACCTATATTTTGTGTATCCAATTCAGATATAGTAACTTCTTGATTTTCATTTACAATATTTGATTGCAATGTATCGATGTCGGATGGTGCATCGATTGTTTTTTCATTATCCTCTGTTGTTATAGTAGCGTCGGGTGTATTTAATTCTTGATTGGGAGATTCGTCTATATCTTGCTCAGACGGTATTTGTGATAATCCAGATGCTTGTATACTGGGCTGCAATATCTCTTGTTCATTGTTACTAAGAAATAGGTTATCATCCGAAAGATTATTGGCAACCTCTTGTGCTTCTTTGTCTATTTGAGTTGATGAACCTAAACTTGCAGCCTTTAATGCTGATGAATCGACGATTGAATCTAAATCAAAATTAGCTAAATCAAGTGCATCTTGTGAACTTGGTTTTAAATCGCTTAAATCATTGTCGAAAATATCTCTTTTTGTTATATCACTATTATCGGAATCACCATTTTTATATTCTATTTGGTCTGTAGAATCTGCATTTTGTGGTGTTTCCGCTCGAATATTCGTGTCTTGCTGTGTCATTACTTCTCCGGCTTCTTCAAGAGCTGAAAAATTTAATGATTCTGGATCAAAATCAAAATTATCCAGATTGTCATCATTTGTTTCTTGTTTATCTTTTTCATCATGTATATTTGATATATCTATACCATCAGGAAGTTCAATTTCAGCAGAACGTAAATCCATATCAATTTCATTTACTTTATCTATAGAATCATAATCAATATTTGTGTGTTCCGACTTGCTATTTTTATGTGCAGTATGATCATCATGAGGTATGCAATCATGGAGAATTTCCAAAATATCGGTTGGTAAAAAAGGCTTTTGAATAGCAATATTAAATTCATGTTTTTTTATTTGAGTTTTACGGGAAAAAAGTAAACATACCTTTATATGGTCTTGCAATGCGGTCAGTCTTTCAAGATTTTTGCCAACATTTTCGTCATCTACAATAATACAAATGTAATTATCAGCTATAAAATCAGATGGAATACGTGCTATATTTTCAACCTCTAAATTTAATTTCTTACTTGCTATACTAACAAGCTTTTTTATAACGGGATTTTGATTAATCAATAATACTTTCATATACACTCTCTTAATCTTAATTCTGACATTCGTTAGCTAAAAATGTGTCAAAATGTAAAAAATAACATTATAATACAAAAATGTTTTATTTTTTATTTTATGGAGAAGTAAATGCAAAAAAAAACAATATTTTTTATAAATTTTTCTCAAATAAATAGATTTTGGATATATATCTTATTGTTGTCTTTTTTATCATATTATGCTCATGCCCAAGAGCGACTTTATATAATGCCCTATGAACAAGAACAAGCACTGAGAGATCTTATTGTTTCGATTGCAAAAGCACAAAAAACTATTAATATTGCTATTTATAGTTTTACCAACAGAGAGATAGCAAAAGCCTTACGTGACGCAAGTAGTAGGGGAATAAAAATCAATATAATCTATGATATGGGGCAAAAAAATATCGAAAATAGTACAATAGGTTATTTAGAAAAATTTCAAAATATTCATACCTGTCTTTTAGAGGGTAAACTCGCAAAAAATGGTAAACATAAAGGTATTATGCATCAAAAAATGATAATTATTGATGATGCTCTTATCGGACTTGGTAGTGCAAATTGGAGTAAAAATGCTTTTGAAAATAGCTATGAAACATTGTATTTTACGGAATCAGAATCTATCATTCAAAAAGCCAATTTGTATTATAAGGATATGCTACAGTCTTGTAAACCTTTTATAAAATACTAAATACGCTCATTCTTTTGTATCTACAAGATATATTATATATTGCTTTTGTATAAATGTATGTATAATTCTTGTATCTTAAGGTAGAAATATTATTCAAAATTTTAAGGATTCTGTATCTGTATAAGATTCGTAGAATCTAGTGTAAAGTATAGAATCTAGAATAAAATCTTTACAACGATTCGAGAATTTTTATAGAATATATAGTAGGGTTTTTGGATTCTGCATTGTGGATATTTCGACCAATGTCTCAATATAATCAGAATCTACAATTACATAAGAATCTTAAACACTTGAACAACAGCTATTGCTCAATATAAGAGGAAATCCGGTTTTTTGTCATGTTGGGCTTTTGGGTGAAATAATCTTAGGTGAAATCATTTTTATATTTTTCTCTTCACTCAAATCATGACGGATTGGTATTCATATCTTAATAGAGTTTGAGTGTTTTAGAATCTAAAGTAGAATATCGTAATATTTTTTTGTAAATTAATGTATGTTTTATCTTATTGACACAAATAAAAGTAATTTATAGACAGCAATAAAGATATTATGTTTATTGTATAGTTGTAATGATAAAGCATTGATTATTTACTTTATCGTAATGGAATCTACACTAATGGAAACACGCTTTTAGCAATTTTCTCTAACTCCTCTTGCATATTTGCACATTGCACAATAAGGAGATCTAGTCCTGCTTCTTTGTAAGCACGGATTTTCTCTGCTACTTGTTTAGGTGTGCCTACTAGATTTGGGCGCAATCCTCGATTTGAGACACTATAATCTTGCTTTGAAACCTCCACATCAAGGTTTGAATTGCCCGTGAAATCCTTATAAGAATTCTCATAATCCGCATAATTCTTGATAGTCGTGATTCTCTCTAGCTCCTCTTGTGCCTCGCACTCACTATCTCTCACGATAATATAGCAAGCCATACCAAAGCCCCCAAACGGCACTAATCCCGCACGCTCTTTACGTGCTTTCATATCCTTAATCTTCTCACGCACTTCCTCTAGCGTGCCTCCGTGCATAAGGTATTTATCCGCAAACTGCGTGATAGCCTCTCGCCCACTCTCACTCTCACCCCCAGCATACACCAAAGGCATTTTGGGAGGCTTTGGCTCATTGTAAGAATCCACAAACTCAAAATATTTACCTTTATAGCTAAAGGGACTTTCCTCCCAAAATCCTCGCAAAACCTCTGTGTATTCGCGTGTGAGTGTGTATCTATCATCATGTGCATCAAAGCTTATGCCATATTGCCTTGCTTCCTCTGCCCACCACGCTGAGACCATATTGATACTAAATCGCCCATTGCACATTTGTGAAATAGTGGCAATCTGTTTTGCGGTGAGGGCGACTTGGTGATATTGCGGACGCAGAGCAGCAAGAATTTCTATCTTTTGTGTAATTGCTGCCAATCCATTTGCCACCGCCCACGCATCGAGTGCAGGAGCTTTATGCCCTTTGATATCATTGAGATAGAGCTCTGGTACAAGTGTCAAAGTATAGCCTAGCGATTCTGCCTTGAGTGCTAAATCTCTACAATACTCCCAAGTGCCTTGTGTGCTATCATCATCGACATTGCGTAGCCAACTCCCAAAAACCGGTGTCCAATAGCCAAATTTCATTTAACGCTCCTTTTGTGTATTGTGTAGTGCTTGGTGTAAAAACTCCACAATCCTATCAGCGGCAGCTTTCCTACCTTGCTTTCTTAGACTAGATTCTACATTGCCATTGTAATTTGTATTGGTATTAATATCATACACGACAATTTCGCCATCAAAGCTTTCTATAAACTCCACTCCTGCCACCTCTATCCTGTGTGCCTGCAAAAACTGCTCTAATGTCTGCACAAGCGGCGTGTCAGAATCTATATCTGTGCGAAGTGAAAATTTATCTGCCCTATCTATCTCACATGCCCCACCTGCTAACTCTGGCAAAGCTTTGCTCCGCTCTATATCACACGCATCCGCAGGGCATAGCTCAAAAGCCCCATTGCTCGTATCCACACGCACAGCGTAATAAAATTTTCCACCGATAAACTCAAGGCGTGTGATAAAAAACTCCTTTGCCCTAATGTATTCTTGCAAAAGTGTAATACCATCAATAGGCAGCTCAAACTCACTAGATTCTATGTATCCCCTAAACTCTGTGAGATTCTCAAATAATCGTACGCCCAGCCCCTTGCCACCTTGATTATGTTTAGTGATGAAGGGTGTCCCAACCTCTTTGGCATACTCTAACAGATTCTCTTTGCCAAATACCGCGATAGTCTTTGGAGTGCGAAACCCTGCTTTATTGAGTGCGAGGTATTGCCGCACCTTGCTAACTTCTAGCTCTAGCACATTGCTGCCATTTACCACACGCCTACCATAGGATTCTAACCACGTTAAAACCGCACGCCCATAATCTTTAGAATATATATTGCCTCTTGTGTGGCTTGAAGCAGAGAGTCTACTCCAAAACACACCTTGTGGTGGTGGGCTATCTAAATCAATACTCCCTTGGGTAAGCAAAATCTCATTAAAGGCTACCCCTGCTTTTTCAAATGCCTCTGCAAAAGGCACAATCCATTCTGGATTCTCATGGAGGATAAAAACCCCTTGTTCGTAGTTGTTATATAACATATTCCATATCCTTTTTTGTAGGTTTGACTCTGCCTGTAGCAGCGTAGTCGTTAATCGTGGATTTCGCACCATTTACTCTATATCGTGCGGCGATATGCTCATGTCCTAGCCTATCGCCCTTACCAAAGAGCTTATGACGCAAGCTCCCCTCTGTGTAGTTTTGCTTATACACACCCCTTGCTTGGAGCTCTGGCACGATAAACTCCACCACATCAGCAAAGCTCCCCGGAGTCGTGGCATAGGCGAGATTGAATCCATCGGCATCACTGTATTCTATGAAATCTTGGAGCATATTTGCCACATTTGTCGGTGAGCCTACGAATTTTGGTCCTTGGCAGCCTATGCCTGTGAGTTTGATTAAATCACGCAAAGTCCATTCCTTGCCCTCATCGGTGGTGGAATTACGCAGGGCTTCGACCTGTGCGACAATCGCATTAGACTTGATATGGCTTAGTGGCTCATCGAGCTCATAGCGGCTTAAATCCACCCCAAGCCAACCCGAATTTATCACAAGTGCACCCTCTGTACTAGCGTAGGAAAGCAAATCTTTATATTTTGCCTGTGCAAGATTCTCATCAGAATCTGTGATAATAGTGGCTAAGACATAGATTTTCGCACTATATGGATCTCGTCCAGCAGCGATAAGCGCATCACGCACTTGCTTGACTGCGACTTTGGCGTATTCTTTGGTAGGGGGTGCGATGAATATAGCCTCGGCGTGTGTAGCGGCAAACTTACGCCCACGTGCGGAATTACCCGCTTGGAAAAGCACAGGGGTACGCTGGATACTTGGTTCACACAGATGGATTCCGGGCACATTGAAATACCTCCCATTATGCCCGATGTGGTGAATCTTGCTCGGGTCTGCAAAATCCCCGCTCTTAGAATCTAAAATCACCGCATCATCTTCCCAACTCCCTTCTAGGAGCTTGTAGATGACTTCCATATACTCATCAGCTAACTCATATCGCTCATCATGCGGTAGCTCACTCCCACCCATATTTTTATTGGCACTTGGGAGATAGCCTGTTACGATATTCCAACCCACACGCCCTTTGGTGAGATGGTCGAGCGTACTAAGGCGTCGTGCAAAAGGAAAGGGATGCTCAAAAGGCACGCCAGCGGTTACCCCAAAGCCTAAGTGCTTGGTTACACCAGCACCGATTACAGCGAGTTGTATGGGGTCATTGACAGGCACTTGCAGGGCGGTTTTTAACGCTCCTAAGTCATTCCCCCTATACACATCATACACACCCAGCACATCAGCGATAAACACCGCATCAAAGAGTCCCTTTTCAGCGATTTGTGCGATTTCCTGCCAATACTCTATATCTTTATATCGCAAGGCTTTGTCGTTTGGATAACGCCACAATCCCGGGCTTAAATGTGCCACGCAATTCATTTCAAAGGCGTTGAAATTTATAGTTTTCATGCATTTCTCCATTATTTAGATTTAATATAATATTTATTGATTATAAATAACCTATATATATTATAATATTATTTTTAATATATTAAAATATAATTTTTATTATAATAAAAGTAATTAATTATAATATATTAATTTCAATATGAATAATTTATTGTATTTAAACTATTTAAATATGTCAAGATATATTATTTTTTATCATTACAATACAAAAAAAAGATTTGATAATGCTATGAAAGAGTTGAAAAGAGGGATGTATCAAAAAATTGCAAATAAATATTGCCAATATATAATTCTATCATGTAAAGATAATAAGGAGTATTGCAGTACACATTTTTAAAACCCTGCTTTTAATTACTTAAGCTGAATGAGAAACAAGAAAGTAAAATCTCACACAGCATTGTGTTAGATAGGAGATAAATTCTATATAATCTTTCTTATAGGGATAGAAATAAAAAGAGAATTTACATAAAAGTCTTTATCTGTCAAATAAATGAATTACTTTATATGGTCATCATAATAAAATAAACTATATTCTTATTCAAATCATGTATTTAGTTTATATAATAATTTAATAACTTATTTACGTTTTTTCTTTAAAGTCCGTATAGTTGAAGCCGCTACCTTTATCTTTATTCGAGTACCGTCTTCATTGACTATGCGTATAGTATGAAGATTTGGAAAAGATTTTTTTTTAGTTTTATTATGAGCATGACTTACATTGTAGCCAACCATTACACTTTTTCCTGAAATTTCGCAAATACGTGCCATAATTATCCTTTTTTATAAAATAAAAAATAGTTTCTCAGTATACACTATGAACACTTATAAAACTCTTAAGTTGCAGATTTTAAACGTTTATTTTTCTTTAATTCTTTTTCAAACTGTTTTCGTTTTAAAATAGAAAGTTTATCAATAAATAATATTCCATTAAGATGATCCATTTCATGTTGAATTGCAACTGACATAAAGCCTCCAAATGTAGATTCTATAAAATTTCCGTCTCTATCTTGATAACGCAATGTTATTGTTTCAAAACGACTCACATCTTCATAGAATCCCGGAACCGATAAACATCCCTCATTCCACACAATTTCTCCTTGTGTTTTCAGTATTGTAGGATTAATGACTTCTAGCAAGTCTTCCTTATATTGTGCACCATCTTCTCTTGGAATATTAACAAGTAAAATACGGATTGGCTTTGCCACTTGTATGGCTGCTAAACCAACACCATTTTTTTGTATCATTGTTTCATACATGTCGTCAAGAAATGCATGTAAAGCTGCATCAAACTTGTTGACTTTATGTGATATTTGTCTCAATATTTTATTAGGATAGTGAATCACTTCTAAAACCATCGTAAACTCCATAACACAATATAGTTCTATGTTAATATCAAACTCAATAATCCCAATAATTTTATCTAAAAAAAGATAATTTTAGTTATATAATATTATTTCAATGAATTTTTTAATACTTTATTCTTACAATTAAGTTCTGTGTTTTGTATTAACCATATCTAGTAAAAAAATTAGAAAGTGAAAGAATGGCATAATTGGAATATAGAGTAATTAAATAGTTAGGAATTTGATTCATGATTTTCTTAAATTGAATTTTTTATTAATACAGAAGCGAGTATAATATTATATGTTATAAACTTTTTAAAATATGCAATAACTCCATTTCCGCAATGGTCTGATTACGTAGATTTGTGATAAACATACTAAGTAATTCCTCAAGACTATACTTTTTTTGTTCAAAAGTTGCAAAAATTTTATTGCGACAAGGTGCATTAAAATTTTCCAAATTAAGACTAAAAATTCTGTTTTCAATTTGTATTTTAATGTGTGTTGTTTGAGATGTTTTAGCACAATTGGATGATGCAATGCAAGAAGTTGGTTGCAAAGAGGTATGACTATTGTGTGAATATAATGTATGCTGAAGTACAGAATCATGCTTATTAGAGAATATACTGTTATGGCGTGAATCTTGATCTTTTTTGATTCTTTGTTGTGGGGCATTTATGCTTGATTGATATGTATTAGGTATAGTATGAGGTGAATGAGATTGGGTATTTGTGTTGATTTTGGTAGCTGATGATATGGCATTAGAGTCTATATGACACGACACGTTTAAATTCTGTGCTGTTGGAGTTTTAATATTTTTGTTATATATGATTTTTCTTTGTCGTTTAATGTTATTCTGCAATGGAATATTGCATTCATGCGAATATCGCATAGAATCTGTATTATTAAGCGGTGTTTTATTTTCTTCTGATATATCTGATATTTTGAGGTCTTGCATGATACTATCTCTAATAATAAATTACGAGTGATTCTCTAGTTTCTCTAAAAGTTGTGATAAAAGCTGTTTTCCTGTATTGATTTCTTCATGAAGTCGGTATAACTCCAAATCTTTTTCTTCATTTTGTGCTTTAAGTGTTGCAATTTCCACTTCCAATTCGGATAAAGCTTCTTCTTTTTCAAGGATTTTATATTCCAAATCTTCAATTTTTTTATTATGTAGAGAGTCAATGGAGTGCTTTAAATCGTTAATAAGAGATAGCAATCCTATTCCATTTAAGGTTTCATGTTTTTGGGTAAAATGATTGCCCATGTTATTATTGTTTGTAGCATAATCTGCGTCTAATCGTGTTGATGTGTGCTCACTATCTTGTTCATTATCTGTATGGTTTTGTTTATTTTCATACGCATTTTCTTGCATATATTCTCCTTCAATAATGATAAATTTTTGAGTATAATTGTAGCTAAAAAAGGCTTAAATGTGAAAAATATTTTTAAATTGTGTTCAAATTATACACCAGCAGGAGATCAACCAGAAGCTATAGAATCTCTTTGTAATCAAATTCAAAATAACCAAAAATATAATACGCTCATAGGTGTTACAGGAAGCGGTAAAACGTTTACTATGGCAAATGTGATAGCAAAACTCAATATGCCAACATTGATTATGAGCCACAACAAGACGTTATGTGCTCAACTTTATAGTGAATTTAAGAGCTTTTTTCCATACAATCATGTGGAATATTTTATCAGTCATTTTGACTACTATCAACCAGAGGCTTATATTCCTAGACGTGATTTATTTATCGAAAAAGATAGCTCTATCAATGATGAATTAGAACGATTGAGACTTTCTGCAACAACTTCATTGCTCGCTTATGATGATGTGATTGTTATAGCTAGTGTGTCTGCTAATTATGGCTTGGGAAATCCAGAAGAATATCTTACTATGATAGAAAAACTAGAGGTGGGTTGTAATTATAACCAAAGAGATGTTCTCACAAAGCTTGTAGAAATGGGCTATGTGCGTAATGAGGTTTCCTTTGGAAGAGGAAATTTTAGGGTAAAAGGTGAAATCATCGATATTTTTCCGGCTTATAATGAAATTGAATTTGTGCGTCTTGAATTTTTTGGCGATGAAATAGAAAAGATTGTGATTTTAGAATCTCTTGATAATACAGTTGTAAAATCTCTTGATTCCTATGTGCTTTATGCTGCAAATCAATTTATTGTTGGGCATAATCGCTTACAAAGTGCCATTGTAGCAATACAAAATGAATTAGAATGCCGTTTAAGATTCTATGAGGAACATAACAAATTAGTAGAATATGAGCGATTAAAAAGTAGAACCGAATTTGATTTAGAAATGATTAAAGAGAATGGTATTTGCAAAGGTATTGAAAATTATGCTCGACATTTAACAGGTAGGTTACCCGGTGAAACACCGTATTCTCTTATTGATTACTTTGAATGTAAGAATATTCCATATTTGCTAATAGTTGATGAAAGCCATGTAAGTTTACCACAATTTGGTGGTATGTATTCTGGAGATAGAAGTAGAAAGGAGGTGCTTGTAGAATATGGGTTTAGATTACCAAGTGCACTGGACAATCGTCCATTAAAATTTGAAGAATTTATTCACAAAAAAGCAAATTTTTTGTTTGTATCTGCCACACCTGCTAAATTGGAGCTAGATTTGAGCAAAGATAATGTATGTGAACAAATTATTCGTCCAACAGGATTATTGGACCCAGAGGTCATTGTGAGAGATTCGGGTAATCAAGTAAAAGATTTACTAGGAGAAATACAGCAGTGTATTGTCAAAAAACAACGTGTCCTAATTACTACTTTGACAAAGAAAATGAGTGAAGAATTGGCAAAATATTATGCTAAGGAGGGTATAAAGATTGAATATTTGCATAGCGAAATTGATGCCATTGAAAGAAATCATTTAATACGAAACCTTCGCTTAGGTGTATTTGATGTATTGGTGGGTATCAACCTTTTACGTGAAGGATTGGATTTACCAGAAGTAAGTCTTGTAGCTATTATGGATGCTGATAAAGAGGGATTTTTACGTAGCGAAACAAGTCTTATTCAAACAATGGGTAGAGCAGCTAGAAATATAGAGGGTAAAGTGATTTTATATGCTGAAAAAATTACAAAATCCATGCGCATTGCCATAGATACCACCAATTATAGACGTAAAAGGCAGGAAGATTTTAATAAAAAGCATGGAATCATTCCGGTGTCAGTAAGTCGTCATGTAGAAGAAGAATTAAAGTTGGAAAATAGTGCAAAATCACATCATAAAATCAAGATCAGTAAGATTCCAACAAAAGAAAAGGAGATTATTATCAAAGAATTAAAAAAGAAAATGTTGGAAGCGAGTAGGAATCTTGATTTTGAAGAAGCAATACGGTTCCGTGATGAAATCGCTAGATTAAGGATTATGTAGTTGAGAATAAGTCAACCTTTGATGAATTTATTATTAAAACTCTAAACAAATTTTATTAATGTGCTGCAATTTAAAAGCACAAAGAATCTTTTTATTTATTATGATATTTATAGGATTTATTAAGATTTTATGTATTTTTGCTTAATATTTAGATCATTTTATTCCTAAATATGAATCAACTTTAATTATTAATCTCTGCTCATAAGCTCAAGAATTTTAAGAATCAAGTTTTTATATCCTCTTGCAACGGAAAGCACATGAATGTTTTGTTTATTTGTAGGATATGAGTTACTCGGTTTTTTTATAAATTTTTAATCCCACATGTTATAATATGTGTATTTAATATTTTAATAATAATTATTATAAAAAAGTATAAATATTATAATTCAATAATGAAATAAAATATATTTGCAGTACTCTATGATGCTGTGTTTTTGATAAAATTAATTCCTCTATTAATTCAATATGACAACATTACAAATATTTGTTATTTTTATGCAAACCACTATTCAGAATACAAATATATGTTTTACACACTATATTGTCTTAAATCATTATGTACTGTCTTGGCACACTCTCTTCCTTCTTTAATAGCACTTACTACAAGACTTGCACCAATACGGCAATCACCGCAAGCATAAACATTCTGTCTTGTTGTAGCAAAATTTTTTTCCACAATTACTCCATTTGCAAGTGTTATGCCAAAGATTTCACTCACATTATCTTCACAACCGCTGAATCCCATAGCCTTTAAAACAATATCGGCTTCTAACTCTTTTGTGCTCTCTAATACTTCCGTACTTTTTTTCTTACCATTGATGGTATTCCATTCTAATTTTGTTGTAATAACTTTACGTAATGCTCTATTTCCCTTTAAAATTTTTGGTGCTGTACTAAACTGTCGTGGATCATATTTATTGATAGCTATTACCTCTTCAATTCCATAATCTGTACGTAATATGATGGGAAATTCTGGCCATGGATTATCAGTCTTTCTTTTTAATGGTTTGCAAGGTGAACGTTCAAGTCTTGTAATATTTTTCGCTCCTTGACGTAATGCTACAGCAACACAATCTGTACTAGTATCGCCGCTACCCACTACCACCACATTTTTTCCTTTAGCACTAAGAGGATTAGGTTTGGAATCCAATAATGCCTTAGTGTGTGCACTTAAAAAATCAAGAGCATTGTATACTCCTTTCAAATCTTCTCCTTCAATATGTAGTTTTCTTGCTTTTCTAGCACCAAGTGCTAAGATAACTTTGTCATATTGTGAAAGAATGTCATTGAATTTTTGTTGTGTATCAATATTATAATTTGTATAGAATCTAATACCATCTTCTTCCATAATTTTAATACGTCTTAACACAATATTTTTTTCTAATTTAACATCAGGAATCCCATACATAAGCAATCCACCGGCTCTATCATCTCTTTCATACACATCTATTTTGTAGCCCAACAAATTGAGTTCATTGGCACATGCTAAACCAGCCGGACCACTACCAATAATAGCAATTTTTTTACCATTACGTTTAATATTTCGAGGTTGAATAAGATTGTTAGAAAAAGCATATTCTGCAAGAGCCAATTCATTATCTTTGATAGTTACCGAATCCCCATTAGCATTACATACACATGAATTTTCGCATGGGGCTGGACAGATTCTACCTGTAATTTCTGGAAATGGCATAGTAAGAGATAGTCGATAGTAGGCTAAATCCCATAAACCACGTGAAAGCAAATCATTCCATTCTGGAATCAAATTAAGGTTTGGACACCCTATGACTTGTCCTTTTATTTCAATGCCAGCTTGACAAAATGGAATACCGCATTGCATACATCGTTTTGCCTGAATTTCTTGTTTTTTAGAATCTAAAAGTAAATGAAATTCATTATTATTACCTATTCTTTCTTGTGGTGGAATAGACAGCATCTCTTCTCTTTTATAATCCATAAAACCAGTTGGGTTTGCCATTATCTCTCCTTACATTCTTAGTTTTTAATCTCTCTAGCATGAATTTTGCAACAAATAATTATTGAAAATTAGCATATTATATCTTAAAAAAATAGATAAATTATATTTAGCCTGTGAGATAAAATATAAATTTCATTACTCATAATATCGCTTTCTCTAGAATATTGTTTCGAAATAATGCTCTAAAGCATAAATGCCATTATTTAATTTTGAAAATTAATATCTATTGTTCCAAGCACCTCAAAAGGTGCATTTGGATCGATCTCTGCATGACTAAGAACCACAATAGAATCAAGCTTAAATTGCTCCAATTTAATGCTTAATGGCATACGTAATTGAGGATCTACTACTAAAATAACTGGAGTAATATTACGTTGCAGCATTTTTACACTTTCTTGTTCCACTGCATCTATGAGCTTTTGCATTTCATTGGTATTTAATAAAAGAAGTCTGTTTCCATGTTGGTCTTTTAGTTTACCAAGTAAAAAATGTTCAGAATCTTGCGACAAAGTTACAAGCTTAATGTTACCATCTTCAGACCTAAATGTGTTGGTAATAACACGTGACAACTTTGCTCTTACCTGCTCTACGATAATTGGCACATCGTTTTGCACACTAGGAGCAATATCTGTAATTGTTTCTAAAATTGTAAGCATATCTTTAATTGGGATACCTTCATGTAATAAAGCCTGCAAAACACTTCTGATAACACTTGAAGGCACTTTTTTGGCTTCTTCTATAGCTGTTGGATATTCATCTTCTAATCTATCCATAAGTTTTTTTACTTCATCTTTTGTAATGAACTCTTCTGCATATTTCTTGACTAATTCACTCATATGTGTTGCGATAACGGTTGATGGGTCAATAACGGTATACCCTTGAATAATTGCATCTTCTTTAAGATTAGCATCAATCCATATGGCATCAAGCCCAAATGCTGGTTCTTTAGTTGGAATCCCATCAATTTCTTTTGCAACCATTCCTGTATTCATAGCTAAAAATTTATCTGGCATTACTTCTCCACTACCAATTTCTATGCCTTTTAAGAAAAATTGGTATGTAGTTGGTCCAATGCCAGGGTCGTCCGTCATTCTAATTTGTGGCATAAGAAATCCATAGTCTCTTGCAATCTTCTTACGTATACCCCGCACTCTTTCCAATAAATCTCCACCTTGATCTACTGCTGCTAATTTAATTAAATGATAACCCAAATGCAATTCTAAGAATTCTACCTTTAAGACTTCATTGATCGCTTTTTCTTCTTCTTTTTTAATTTCTTCTTGTGTTTTTGGTGGTTTTTTTGGCAATGGATCATGGGTTTTTGTAGTTGTGGTATCTATTTTAGTTTGCGTAGTTTTTGTTTTTTTACCTTTAAAACCACCTATAAGCTGATTAAATTTTGTGAAAAAAGAGTTTTCATTTTCACGATTAATAAGCCATGCAGCAAACCAAAATGTAAATGCAACGAATATGAGTGGAGGTGTAGGAAAATTTGGGGCAAGTGAGAATATAAACATAATGAAACCAACTATTACAAGTGTTTTAGATTTATCTGTTAATTGCTTGACAAGGTTGGTAGCAAAATTTTCTTCTTCGCCACGGGTTGTTCTTGTGGCTACAATACCTGTAGCTGTTGCCACAATCAATGCAGGGATTTGACTAACTAGCCCATCGCCAATAGTTAGAATAGTAAAAGTTGCAGCAGCTTCAGTCATTGTCATATCATTTTGAAAGACACCAATTAAAAAGCCTCCAACAATATTAATAATTGTAATGATAATGGCGGCTATAGCATCACCTTTTACAAATTTACTTGCACCATCCATGGCACCATAAAAATCAGCTTCTTGAGCCAATGTCTCTCTACGTTGTTTCGCCTCTTTTTCATCAATTAATCCAGCATTCATATCTGCATCTATAGCCATTTGTTTACCTGGCATAGCATCAAGTGCAAATCTTGCCCGCACTTCAGTTACACGTGTGGAGCCGTTTGTGATAACAAGTAAATTAACAATAATAAGTATAATAAAAATTATAATTCCTATCGTATAGCTACCACTGGCCACAAACTCCCCGAATGCCTTTACAATATAACTTACATGCTCAGGACCATGGCTGCCTTCACTTAATATCATTCTTGTAGTGGCGACATTGAGAGCCAGACGATATGCCGTTACAAAAAGTAAAAGTGTTGGAAAAGTTGAAAAATCCATAGGCTTATTAATATATAGGGCAATAACAATAATAAGCATAGAAAGCGCAATGGAAATTGTTAGCAACAAGTCAAGCATTGTTGCAGGAAGTGGGAATACAATGAGAAAGATGATAGCAACTACAAAAATAACTACTCCCAAGTCTTTAGATTTTCCAACAAGCTTTAAGAAAGGGAAAGCTTTTTGCATAATGCTGGTATTTTGTTCTTTTGTTGCCATTTGTAATATTTGGTCCCTAAGTAAATATGATAAATATAAACAAATATAAATATAGGTTAAGTTATTAAAAAAATAATTACAATATTTTACCAAAAATATTGTAAAGTTATGCTAAAATTTCTTTTCTACAAAAAATACCTTATGGAGGTCTATTATGGCTGCAATATTGGCGAATAAACAAGAGATAATATCTCAATTTGCAAGAGATTCTAAAGATACTGGATCTAGCGAAGTGCAAATAGCACTTTTAACTTTTAGAATTGCAAATCTTACAGAACATTTAAAGAAAAACCCAAAAGATCATTCAAGTAGATTGGGTCTTCTTAAACTTGTTAGTCAAAGAAGAGGTTTATTGAAATATCTTAAAAGGGTAAAATATAGTGTATATATAGAGACAATAAGAAACCTAAATATTAAAGACAAGGCATAGTGCTACAATATTTTATACTGAAAATACTAGAAAAGCATATCTCTTTTCTCTTCAATATATTGAGCTATACAATAACGATATATAGTACCAGCTTAAGATTGAGAGGTAGGTTTTTACAGTCATTGTTTTGCTACGCAAGAATCTCCATCACCCAACTCACATCCCTTATTATAAAAATATTGTATCATGCGTGTTTGTTTATGAAAATCTATCCAATTTTCTGTGAAAGGTTGTTCATATATGCTCCCAACAAGATAGCAACTTGATCCAATATTAGATTCACATTCTTTCGTTAGAATTTGCAAAGCTTTGTCATTTTTTTCTTTAGCTTCTTCTAAGTTTTCATAAGAAAGAAAATCTTTTGCCAAACGATAGCATCCCCACCCATCATTTAAATCGCAACCCATAAGATAGAGCTCCTCTTCATTTAATGAAGCACCAGCTTTTCCTTGTGAAAGCATGATACCAAGATATGTGCAAGACTCACCACTAGATATAGTAGTAGGTGTAGCAAAACAATCTTTGGTTAAAATGTTCTCTGCATGCTTCATATCCTCTACATCATTTGTTTGATAAGCATAATACCAACATGCACGACCCAAATTTAAATCACAAGCTTCTTTTTTTAAACGTTGTGCTAATTGCTCATTATTGCTAATAAGTTCTGCATAACTGCTTTGAGAAAGTAGTCGTGTGGCTTTATTATAACTATCTTCTGAATTTGTGGTTTTATTTACATTACCAAACAATGCTGTGTTATTGTTATTATTAATGAGTAATGTGCTGCATAGCAATAACCCCTTAAGTAAAGATGGCATTTTAAACTCCTAATCAACAAAACTTCAGGTACCGCATTATATCATAACTTTTATATTCTTTACTAGATGTTTTTTTTGTTTATGATGGTAGTGCTATTGATTTTAGAATTAACTGTAGCCCTAAAAACTCTTTTATATTTTTTTATTTCCATTAAATAATTTAAAACAATTAGCATTAAATTGCATATTATTAGTGCCCAACAAAGTTGGGTCATGAAAATGTTAATATTAATATGAGTATGTTACAATAATATGAGTGTAAATTTTATAGTTTATGGAAGGATTTATATGGTAACAATTCAAGAACTTGATGCATTTGAGGTTTTAGATAGCAGAGGCAATCCAACTATTTGCACTAAAGTATTATTAAGCGATGGGAGTGTTGGTAGTGCAATAGTGCCAAGTGGGGCAAGTACTGGAAAAAAAGAGGCAATAGAATTGCGAGATAAAGATAAATTACGTTTTTTAGGAAAGGGTGTGTTAAAAGCTTGCACAAATGTAACAGAAATTATTTCACATGAACTTATCGGTATTGAAGCATATCAACAAATGAGTATTGATTATATGTTAAAAAGTGTAGACAATACTGAAAATTATTCTAAGATTGGAGCAAATGCAACACTTGGCGTTTCAATGGCAATTGCCAGAGCAAGTGCAAACTCACTCAATATGCCATTATTTAGATATTTAGGTGGTATTAATGCAAGTATTTTACCAGCACCAATGCTAAACATTATTAATGGAGGTAGTCATGCAGATAATAGTGTAGATTTTCAAGAGTATATGATTATGCCTTTAGGCTTTGAATGTTTTAAACAGGCATTAAGAGCAAGTGTAGAAATTTATCATATTTTGAAACAGATTCTTAATGACAATAATTTAAGTACAGGGGTAGGAGATGAAGGAGGTTTTGCACCAAATTTAAAAAATAATGAAGAGCCAATTGCATATATTTTACAAGCTATTGAGAAAGCTGGGTATAAGCCCGGTGAAGATATATGTATAGCTTTAGATATAGCAAGTAGTGAGTTTTATGAAGATGGACTGTACCATCTTAGAGGCGAAGATAGAAAACTTGATTCTAAAGAATTAGTAGCATATTATGAATATCTTGTTAATAAATATCCTATTGTATCTATTGAAGATGGTTTGAGTGAAGAGGATTGGGTAGGATGGAAATATTTGACAGAAAGATTGGGTGCTAAGATACAACTTGTTGGTGATGATTTATTCGTAACAAATACTAATATACTACAAGATGGGATTAATAAAAACATAGCCAATGCAATTCTCATCAAACCGAATCAGATTGGCACAGTTACACAAACATTGGAGGCCATCAAATTAGCACAACAAAATAAATATAAAACAATTATTAGTCATAGAAGCGGGGAGAGCGAGGATACTTTTATTGCGGATTTGAGTATCGCAACTAATGCAGGTGAAATTAAAACGGGTGCTCCAGCAAGAGGTGAAAGAAATGCTAAATATAATCGATTGTTGGAAATCCACCATACCGATAAATTGCTTACGTACAATGCAAAAAAACTGTTTTATAGATAATAATAGTATTAAAATTGAAATCTGTTGTAAAAATACATTACAACCTTGATTTAATAATCGAGGTTTAATATATTTTTGTTTGGATATCAAATCATTTTTTTAGTATATTGCATGTAAAAATTTAAAAATTGTTGTATGTCTTTGAATTTAATATAACTCATACTTATATTGTAGTGTTGTAGTGCTTGAAATATCTTAAAATTTTGTTGTAGCGGATCGTGTTCTAAACCTATAAGATAATTAAAAGGTATTGATATTCCAAGTTTTTTATTAATAACATTTAGTGCTTGTTTTTTTGACATAAGAGGGAGAAAACCACAATAAAATGTTATGTTCTTAATATCAGTTTGCATATGTTGTTGATATTCTTCGATTTTGTGTTGATAGAAGCTCAAAAAATCACCATATGACAATTTTTCTTTGGAATATTTGTATTCTTTACTATCGTAACAAGATATTGTAGATACTATATTATAAAACGGCTGTGTAATAAAATGTCTCACGCCATATTGAATTTTTGTATGAAAAGATTGTATGGTTTGTGGTACAATATCAGAATTTATAGCACAAAAAATATCCATATCTGTAAAATATGCTTCACTAGTTTTTAATGTCTGTATAAGTTGAAGTGCAGTTTTTGTATCAATAGAACTCTTTTGTACCTTAGTATCACCGCTAATAATGGCTATTTTTTTAATATTAGTATATCGTAGCGATAAAAGACTGCTTTGTAGGGATTCTAACGTGTGCATACTTGTTTTGATTGTTGGGATAAAATCAATGTGGCAAAGTGATATTTCTTTCGCAAAAAGCATTTTCAGATGATTTGAAACCACAATTGATTCTGGATGATGTGAGCAAACTGGATTTGAAGGTATAAGTATATGACTGATTGGCAATATGCTACATATTTTTTTTATTTGTTGTTTGTCATTCTGAGGATTCGTTGGAATATATTCAAAAATCATTCATTACCAAACTATAAGTACATTATAAATAAAAAGTATGTGTATTTAAGACTTTTTTCCAAATGATGCAATAAGAGTTTCAATATCTGTTTCACTAGCAACTTCATCATGATTGTCTCCAGCAATATATGTCGCTGAGGCAACACGTCTAGAATCGTCTCCCCTCCCTTCAAAGAGAGAATTCATATATTGACTCAAAGCTCTCATAACATTTATAACACGTTCAATCTTTTGCCTATGGATATCTTGATATTGCATGATATCCATTGCTTGCATGCAAGCATCATTGCAATCCATAGCAGAATTTTTTATATTATCAATGATTATCTGTATATTCTGGGTTTGTTCTAATGATGAGGCAAAGGCTTTGATTTTTGGAAAATTGTCTACTAATGTAATTAACATTTCTTCTTGAGTTTTTAAATATTCTTTTATTTTTTTTGCATTTTTCTCTATCTTAGTAACTTCTGCTCCAATTGCATCAATTTGATCGAAAACCTCAGTCATCTTAACTTCTGAATCTTTTGTCACGTCATCTAGCTGATGCACTACTTTATGTTCTTCAGTTGGAGGTGGAGGAGGCCACTTTTTATCGGCTTCTGGTTTATAGCTATTTGGGTCAACAAATTCTGCTTTAATTGCCTCATTTTCATTTTTTTCTGACGAATCTGTTGCATTTGAATCTAATGCTAAAGCATCAATATCTTGGGTCATAAGAGAATCTAATTCATCTTGCGTCATCAAGCCTCCTGGTTAAAATACTGTGTACAAGTATAACATATTTTTTGTTAAAAGCATGTTTTTTTGTTTACGTATATTTAATAAGATAGGTTTAAAAGTTTATCAATAGAAGGCTAACAACATCTTTTATTGCCATTACAACCATATTTTTTATTTTGTGAATCTAAAAAGAAACTTTTTCTACTTTTTGGTTTAGAATGGGGATAAACGCGTTGATGGTATTCAAGGTATTTTTCATAACTAGGCAATCCAACTAATAAATGAGAAAAAATTTCAGAGTTACGATAGATATTGTACATACAATCTTTGATTCTATTAAATGCTATTTTATTAATCATATTTAACCTATATTAATTATATAATTGATTGTGATATGACCTACAATCAGTAAAAAAGTAAGTTTTTTAAGAACTTTAGGTTCTAGTTTTTTAGATAAGACGATACGGTGCTTGCCCAGTCTCATAGAAATTATTGCCATGACAGTCAATAGCTACAATTGCTGGAAAATTTTCTATTGTTAGTCGTGCCACAGCTTCAGGTCCGAGTTCTGGATAAGCTAAAACTTCATATTTTTTGATACAATTTGATATAAGTGCTGCCGCTCCACCGACTGCTACCATATACACTACTCCATGTTTTATCATGGAATCTATAACCGCTTGATTACGGTAACCTTTTCCAATCATACCGCTAATACCTTGTTTAATAATTGTTGGAGTATATTTATCCATTCTCCCACTTGTTGTTGGTCCAGCTGAACCGATAGCATGTCCAGGTTTGGCTGGACTTGGTCCTAAATAATAAATTGTTTCATTTGTTAAATCAATAGGTAGTTTTTCATTCCTTGCCAATGCTTCTGTTAAAGCCTTGTGTGCAGCATCTCTTGCTGCAATGATGGTGCCACTAATTAAAACTGTATCACCAGCTTTTAATGTCCCGCCTATCTCTCGAGTGAAAGGTGCTTGCAACTGTATTTCTGACATATTATCTCCTTTAAAATAAATTATAACTATACTTTCATATCATTGATATACGTAATATTCGTATTGCAGTGTTTACAGAATATTGGATGTCCACTTTGAATTTTTGTGTGAATACTTGGAGAAATATTATATACCTTTCCACACATACAACTATAAATATGCAAAACACTATTCTTTTTAACAGCTTTTGCTGTATTAATATTTGGATTGTTATCAGGTTGACTTTGTGAAGAATATTCTGATTCTATGAAAGCATTTTCTAATATATTATCTTCAGCCATACTGAAATCATGTTGTTCTTTTCTTGTCTTTGCGAGTATCTCTTGTTGGAACTCGCCTATTTTCATATCTTCTTGTAAAATATGTCTTAGAAGCCATTGTTCCGTAATAATAGCAAGCTGTTGTTTAAAATCGTATTTCATATTTTTAATTAAAAATGTCATTTCAGTTACAATTTCTCTATGATGTTCCCTATGAATACTCAAATATGGGAAATTAATAGATTGCATATATGCCTCTTCGTCATGAAAATGAGTTCGCATATATTCAAATAGGGCTACTAATATTTTCTTGATTTCTACCGGGTCAGTTTGTTTGCCAATCATATTATCAGCCATATTTGCTAATTCAAAAAGTTTTTTATGTTGTTCATCTATCATGAAATTATGAACACTGTACTCATTGCTCCATTTTGGTAACATAATGCCTCCCTATTTATGGTTAAATTACACTTCGATATCAGCAACAAATTTAATAAATGTTGTGCATTCTGGGCACTTAACACCATCACCTGCTTGAATTTTAGCGTGTATATCAGGAGAAATATTGTAAGTTTTTCCACACAAACATGTATACATATGCATTTTTCCTTTTTTAATCTCAACATTCTTTTTGGTTTCCATTACAGATTTCTGTAAAAGGGTATTATGTTCTTCGTTAGATTTAACATCAGTTGCTGACTTTTGCATACGCTTACGATTTGTTTCTTCAAGATATTTGGCATAACCCATATCTTCTTGTAAAATATGTCTTAGAAGCCATTGTTCCATAATAACAACAAGCTGTTGTTTAAAATCATATTTCATATTTCGTACTAAGGTTGTCATTTCAGTTACAATCTGTTTGTGTTTCTCTTTATGTAATTCAAGGGAAGGATATTGAATATTCTCCATATACACTTCTTCATCATGAAAATGAGTTCGCATATATTCAAATAAGGCTGCCAATATTTTCTTGATTTCTGCTGGGTCAGTTTGTTTACCAATCATATTATCAGCCATATTTGCTAATTCAAAAAGTTTTTTATGCTGTTCATCTATAAGATAATTTTTTACACTATATTTATCGTCCCATTCTAATAACATGTCTATATCCTCACTTTGATTTATAATTTATTGACAATGATATTGGATTTATCATTTTAACCCTATGATACTTCTTACAAATATGTAAATACAAGAAATTAATAGATTGTTTGTATTCTCCTTGTTTATTAAGTATAGTATGCTTATGTTCACTAAAATCAGAAAAACTTTCATGTTGTCCATTTATACGAATATTCTTAATTTTGTATTTATCATTCCGTCTCGTGAGCATTAATAATATTCTCCCAAGCTTACTATATTCAATATATCGTGTATTTTATAATTCAACACTATAGTGCCTTGCTGCATGACAATTTACATTAATAGCTACAGGCATACCTGCTATATGTGTTGGATACCATTCCACATTAACTCCAAAGGCAGTAGTGTTCCCACCTAAACCTTGTGGTCCAACCCCTGTTTTATTGGCAAGTTCTAATAATTCCTGTTCCAATGCAGCATATTGAGGGTGAGGATTCTTGGAATCTATAGAACGGATAGCTGCCTTTTTTGCAAGAATAGCTGCTTTTTCCATTGTTCCACCTATACCAACACCTAAAACCATTGGAGGGCAAGCATTGGGACCAGCAAGTTTAACTGCTTCCAAAAATAAACTCTTTACTCCTTCTAAACCGTCTGCTGGAACAAGCATTTTAAGGAGACTTTTATTTTCACTACCAAATCCCTTTGGGGCCACTGTAATTTTTATTTTATCTCCTGAAACTATTTCTGTATGCAAAACAGCAGGTGCATTATCGGTTGTATTTTTTCTTTCAAATAAGGGTTCATTTACTACAGATTTACGTAAATAGCCATCTTTATATCCTCGCCTTACTCCCTCATTGACTGCATCACTAAATAATCCGCCGACAATGTGAATGTCCTGTCCAATTTCGGCAAATATTACAGTCATTCCAGTATCTTGACAAATAGGCATCATGTTATTTTGTGCAATCTCTCCATTTTTTATCAAAGTCCCTAATATGCTTTTTCCAATTGCAGATTGTTCAATTTCTTGAGCTTTTTTAAAGGCATTTTTAATGTCTGGTGTTTGCACACAGCATGCCTTAATACACAGCTGCTTTATGGTTTCTGATATTTCTTCACATTGAATTTCACGCATAGTTAAACTCCTTAATGACTAGGGTCATGTAATTTCAAGCATTGAATTCTTTATTGCACCTATTGTATCTTTTTTGAGTTTAAAAAAAGTTTAATCTTTGAGAAAATTGTTTTTTTTTTTTTGTAATTAATATCTTAATATGTTAAAATTATTTTATTAATTTTATTTTATTAGGAATGATTGAAAATGAATCGCAAATTTTTTATCTCTATAAGTATGGTTATTTTTCTATTCATACAATATTTGCAATCTTCAGAAGAACATTCAACACAATATGGCTCTTCACTACCACATACAAATAATACAAAAATTGTTGGTGGAATAGCACTTTTTGTAAATGGAGAACCTATTACAATATATGCCATTGAAAAGGCACAAAAGCTTTTGCATACGGATAAGTTGCGTGCTACTGATTTTCTTGTTATGGAAAAATTACGAGAAAGTGAAATTAAAAGATTAAAAATTGAAGTATCAGATTCGCAAATTGATGCTCAAATTACTCAAATTGCACAACAAAATGGTATGAATATTGAGCAATTTTATGCGGCTATTATGAAAGAAGGTATGAGTTTGGTGGAATATCGGACAAAATTAAAAGAACAGATTTTGGTGCAAGAATTAATGAGAAAAATACTCTTTTCAAGCAATGTGGGGCAAGAAGATGAATTAAGAAAATATTATAACGAACATCTACATGAATTTGTGATACCAAAAAAAATTGATATCATCAAATTTGTTAGCAATGACAAACAAAGCTTAGAAAATTTCATTAAACAAGGCATACAAAGTGTATTACCAAATAATATAGTGAAAGCAGAGGAGACTCTTGAAATTAGTTCATTGCCCAATCAAATTGCTGATGTGTTGTTGGTTACAGCGGAAAATAATTTCAGTCAAATTTTAGAAGCAGAAGATAATAATTATGTATCATTTTACATTAAACACAAGCTTTTGACAGAACAAGTTTCCTTTGATAAGGCAAAAAACTATATTGCTCAAAAGATTATTGCCAATAATCAAGAAAAAATCCTTAATGATTATTTTGAAAGAGTAAGGAGTCGCTCTAAAATAGTGTTTGTTCGTTAAATTTCCGGTTCGTGTTTTATTGGCTTGCAGAAAAAATGAAGAACAAAGAATGAGGATTAAAAATTTTTATGCAGAATTTTATTGAAATTTATAGAAATCCTATTTTTGGGATTCTTGTTTTACTTGTTATTATTATAACTATTGTGATTGCAGATTCCATTCGAGCAAAGCAAATGCGAAAAAAGAAACAAGATTCTCTTAATAATCTTAGTAAAAATTTTGAAAACACAACATTGAATCAAAATATTGGAGAAATTATTGCAAATATTAAAAATGCTACCCCAACCCTTATGCTGATTGCAGAGACATACTCAAAAATAGGTGATTATGAACAAGCTATAGCCATTTATAAAACGTTAAATGAATATCAAAATAATACCATTGAAAAAATCAATATTCTTGAATCATTGGGTGAAAGTTATTATAAAGCAGGATTTCTTGAAAGAAGCAAAACAATCTTTACAGAAATCCTGCGTAGCTATCCGCATAGTTTCAAAATTCTTGAGTATTATATGAGAACTTGCGAGAATTTACGTCAATATGATGAGGCGTTAGAATCCCTTGAATGTATAGATGAACTATGTAGTAGTGATTTGCAAATATCATTTTATAATCGAAATAAAATCAATCGTAGTAGAAATTATCTCAAAGTTATGCAAATAAGCAATAATCATAAAATGCCGTTACTTGAACAACAAGAAAAATTATTAGAAATATACGAAAAAGATTCAAGCTTACAAGGATTAATTTTGCGACATTTTAAACTGTGTAATACAGGTTTATTTTGGAAAAAAATCCTAGAAATCAAAGATATTTATCCCTATATTGATATTTTATGGTATTTTCAAAAGCATGAGATTCCCTTTGATTACATTGATTATCACTCACAAATACTTGATGTATATCGCGCAAGAGGTTTTGTGGCAGATTACCGTCCCATACAACATTTTGCACTTGAGGCATTACAGCTTTTGCATTTACATTCCGATATGCAAGGTGATTTAGAGTTTACCTATCATTGTTATGCTTGCAAAGGACAAAGCCCGTTTTATTCTTATCGTTGTGCGAGTTGTGCCGAAATTGGTGTGATTGAGCTTGTTGTAAAACCAGTGCAATCACATAAATACGAAGTTTCATTCTTATAGTTTTTGATTCAAGAGCGGGATTTTATGATACAATACTGCTCATATTATGTATAGTATGCTATATTGCTATTAGGGGAGTACAATTATGAAGTCCATTATGTTTTTGTTTTGTATTTTCTCATTATTGTGTGGGAAAATGCTAATAGCAGAAGAAAGAAGTGATTTCGAAAAATCCTTATCTATTGAAAATGTAGATGGGGTATTTTTAACGGGTGGAGTAGAGATTTTTAATAAAACAAGTTTTCATACCAAGCAAATTTTACCAAGCAATAGCTATGGTTATGTTTTAGGCGATTTAAATGTAGGATATAAATATAAATTTTTTGAGGTTATGTTAGGAGGAGTAGCGGCGGGGCTAACCTATGATTCTACAAGGGGGTTGGCTTACAATTATGTTGGATATTATCCGGGCTGGAATCTTAATCAAGAACCAACACGTGATAATACTAGTAATATTTTTATACATAATGCGTTTATCAAATTTGACAACGATATGATAAATGTAAAATTGGGGAGATTTCAACAAGAAGATGATGATTGGTTTGATAGTTATGCTGAAGGGGCAAATATTGTTTTTAAGTTTGCTAAGTATTGGCATATTAAATTATTTGGTTCTACAACAGTAGCACTTGTGGGGAATGGATGGCTTACTGATTTTAGTACAGTATATTCAACATATGGAATTGTTAATGCAGAGGCAGGATTCAAAAATGATACTGCTAAGTTCGATATTTATGTGTATTACGGTTATAGAGAATATGTGGCTCCGGGCTTTAATTTGAATTTAAATTTTGGCACTAAAGATTTTATTGCTTATAATACAAAGATAACAGCTATTTTTCCCATTCATCCAGCAAGCATTGTAGATATAGGAAATTACTATTTTAATGGATTCAAAGACCCTACAGGATTTACATCAAGCATTTTGGTGCGTCAAGATATTGATTTCTTTGATACATACAAAGTGGCATTAGCCATATATAAAAATATTGGCAATGCCAATGCACGTATAGGGCTTTTTGGGAATCCAATTGGTATCGATATATGGGATAATAGTGTCTATACAACAGGTGCATCTTTAAATGCGTCCGTTGCTCCAGATGCCTTAAGTGTCTTGCTTTTTACAGAAGCTAGATGGGATAATTTAGCAAAATGGGTTAAGAGTTTGTCTGTTGGTATTGATGGTCGTTATACAACTGCTCCTAGTGCTGATGAATATTCCTTAAAATTGCTTGTAGATTGGGGTATCACTGATACTATAAAATTAGGTGTTATTATTAATTATTATACGCATTTTATGTATAGTAGTGCATGGGATAATGAAGGGGTGGTAAGTGGGAATCATATTTTAGATAGAAGCTATTTAATGACGAATATTGCCTATAATTTTTAATTTATGAAAGTAAATCATTGTTAATTGACTCCAAACAAAAAAAAAAAAAACACTTATTATTGTAGATAATAAATTATGCTTTAACTAAGAAATTATTTAGAAGTCATTGCCTATTCATTACAATATTCTATGTAAACGTACGCAACATGCTAGCTTTCATAAAATAAAAATACATATTGTCAACAAAGAAGATTAACCATATATTTTGTATAAAATACTGACTGAATCTTAGTTTGAATCATTAAGACCACATTCATACCAAATTGTGCAATCGTCATATATATAATATTGGATTAATAACAAAAACATGATTTTTATATTGTCTCTAAATCAAATTATCAAGTTTCCAGTTTATCCGTTTTCTAATTCACTTTAATATTTGGAATCTCTCTTGAAGTATTATTATCAGATAGCATGAAGCAACATTTGAAGCATAAAAATATAATTAAGGTAAAATATGATTTTTTCATTAAAATAATGTATGCAAAATGGAAACAATATTACACAATTATTCGTGTTATAAAGGGTGACAGACGTGTTAAGACTTCATACGGCACAGTATCAAACACCTCTGCCACATAACCAGCATCTTCCATTACACAAATTTCATCTGTATCGCCATAACATGAAAAACAATCCATTGAGGTACGAGGTAAAATTTCTTCTCCATTTGGTAACAATAACTTTTTGTTGCCATTCAGACGATACAATCCATCACCATAGCCTATGTCATAAGTGCTTACTACACGCTTATTTGTCATAATGGTTACACCACCATAGCCTATTCTTTCTCCAATATCAAGGAGTTTTGTGGAAATCCTATTAGCGTAAAGTTTTAAAATTGGTTTTAGTTTCTTTGCTGCTTCTATAGTAATCTCATTGGTTAAATATCCATATAACGCAATGCCAATACGCACCAAATCGTCATCGCATTGCTGTGTTCGTAGTGTGCATGAGGAATTGAGACTATGGAATCTTGGTAGAGCAAAGCCCAATTCTTTAGAAAGTTTTTTAACTTGCTCTTTGACCTCTTGGAATTTATCAAATTCTTTGTGGAATTCATCTCCTATCTCATCTCCATAACCATTGTGCGATAAGATTCCGATTAGTCGCATATCATTTTTTAAAATGACTTCAATATGCTTACGTAAATCTTTCATTTCGATACCATTGCGATTCATACCAACATTAACTTTTAACTCAACACCTAATCCACGCATATCCCCAAGTGCTTTTTCAATCTTAGCAAAATCATCAAAACCATGAATAGTAGAATAAATGTTGTTTGATTTTTCTGGAGCTATCCCATAAAAAAATGTTACAGAATCAAACTTGTGGGCGACTTTTAATGCTTCATTATAATTTTTTACAAATACCGACTTAATACCATTTTTCATAGCCAAATCACTCATAATCTCTAATCCATGCCCATATGCATTGTCTTTTAGAACTGCTGCAACTTCTATATTTTTCTGTGGATTGATAGTTTTTAGATGTTGTCGGAATATATCAAGATTGTGTTTAAAAAAATTGTGATTTATAGTAATGTAAGCCATAGGTTTCCTTTATTGAATATCAAATAAAAATTATACTCAATTTAGATATCTTTAAAGAAAGATAAATGTTGGAAAAATATATAATATATAAAAAATTTGTTCTCATTAACTTGTTATTTTTAAATGTGTAAAATAATTACACATTTAAATTTTCTTTCTTAAGAATTTGCCATTTTGCCATAAAAACAACAATTTTTTTGGTATATTTTTTTTAAAGTTTTTAAAATAAATAGGAGATAAAAAAGAATGTTTCAAAACATGAAAAGCGTATATTTAGACAACAATGCCACGACAATGGTGGATCCAAAAGTCAAGGCACTTATGGAGCCATTTTTTTGTGAATATTATGGCAACCCAAACTCTTTGCACAAATTCGGCACACAGACTCACCATGCTATCCATGAGGCGATAGAAGAGCTGTATAAGGGCATCAACGCAAACGATGAGGACGACATCATCATCACTTCCTGTGCAACAGAATCTAACAACTGGGTGCTGAAAGGCGTGTATTTTGACCTTATCCATAATGGTAGCAAAAATCACATCGTTACCACAGAGGTGGAGCACCCAGCTGTAGGAGCTACTTGTAGCTTTTTAGAATCTCTAGGTGTGCGTGTAACGCGTCTGCCCATAAATAGTAATGGCAATATCTCTGTGGATCAGGTGCGTGAGGCGATTTGCGAAGATACAGCACTTGTTAGCATTATGTGGGCGAATAACGAAACGGGATTGATTTTCCCCATAGAAGAAATTGGTGCATTATGCAGAGAAAAAGGCATATTATTCCACACAGATGCAGTACAAGCTATCGGCAAAATCCCTGTTGATGTACAGAGGGCAAATGTGGATTTACTAAGCTTTAGTGCGCATAAATTCCATGGACCAAAGGGCGTAGGTGGGCTCTATATCCGCAAGGGTGTGGAACTCACTCCACTATTACATGGCGGTGAGCATATGCGCGGACGCCGCAGCGGCACACTCAATGTCCCTTATATCGTGGGTATGGGTGAGGCTATGCGCTTAGCCGTAGAGGGCTTGGCGTATGAGGACAAGAAAGTACGGGCTATGCGTGATTACCTCGAGGACGAATTACTAAAGATAAAAGATGTATTTGTTGTTGGTAGTCGCGAAAACCGTGTGCCAAATACTACGCTTATTAGTGTGCGTGGGATTGAGGGCGAGGCTATGCTATGGGATTTAAATAAAGCTGGGATTGCCTGCTCTACAGGCAGTGCGTGTGCAAGCGAGGATTTGGAAGCAAATCCTGTGATGGTAGCCATCGGTGCGGATAAAGAGTTAGCACATACGGCGATTAGAATCTCTCTTAGTAGATTCAACACACGCGAGGAAATAGAATATATGCTAGAGGTATTCAAAAAAGCTGTAGAGAGACTACGCAACATCTCTAGCTCATATGAATGAGGATACCCCGCAAAGTTCTCTAGCTAAAGATTCTATAAGCTTGTGGGCTTTGCGTAGGATTCTATAATCTCATGCAAATGCTTCTTTGAGGTAGAATCTTACCTTTGTCCAAAGTTATAGAATCTAAAGCATAAATGGGGGATTGATACAATGAAGCACTATATAAGCAGAGGTGAATTAGCATAATCTTAAGCGGGAGCGTAAAATCCTGCTTAATACTGTGCTAATCATTAGTAATAATGGATAGACAAGTTTATGATAAACAAAGATAAGGAATGATAATGGCAAAGAATGATTTACTTGGTGGTGCACTTTGGGACGCATATAGCAAAAAAGTCAGTGAGAGAATGGATAATCCTACACACCTAGGTGTTTTGACACAAAAAGATGCAGATGCAAGAGGTGCGAAACTCATCGTAGCAGACTATGGTGCAGAATCTTGTGGCGATGCAGTGCGGCTGTATTGGCTGGTAGATTCTAATGATGTGATTATTGATGCGAAGTTTAAGAGTTTTGGTTGTGGGACAGCGATTGCAAGCTCGGATATGATGGTGGAGCTTTGCCTTGGCAAAAAGGTGCAAGATGCAGTAAAGATCACTAATCTTGATGTAGAGCGGGCATTGCGTGATGATCCCGATACGCCCGCAGTCCCGGGGCAAAAAATGCATTGCTCGGTAATGGCGTATGATGTGATAAAAAAGGCAGCGGGTATGTATCTAGGCAAGAGTGAAGAGGACTTTGAAGATGAAATTATCGTGTGTGAATGCGCACGCGTGAGCCTCTCAACGATTAAAGAGGTGATTAAACTCAATGACCTAAAAAGCGTGGAGGAAATTACCAACTACACCAAGGCTGGGGCGTTTTGCAAAAGCTGTATCAAACCCGGTGGGCATGAGAAAAGAGAATATTATCTCGTGGATATTTTGGCTGATGTGCGTGCTGAAATGGAAAGAGAGGCATTGAAAGAAAATGTCGCAAAAAGTGCAAGTGGTACGTTAGCGTTTAAAGATATGACCATGGTGCAAAAAGTTAAGGCGGTAGATTCTGTGATTGATACTCAAGTGCGTCCGATGCTTATGATGGATGGGGGGAATATGGAGATTTTGGATATTAAAGATTCTAGTGATGGGCATATCGATGTGTATATCCGCTATCTTGGGGCATGCAGTGGCTGTGCGAGTGGGGCAACAGGTACATTGTATGCTATAGAATCTGTCTTGCAAGAGAATCTTGATCCAAATATCCGTGTGTTTCCGATATAGTGGCAAGGGAGTAGGGCATAGATAGTATTGTAGATAATTTTGGATATTGTGGAGTCTATGCTTGATACAGCTGCTAAATTCTATCAATAACTACATAGAGATAAATATATGCAATATAACGATTATAGAGTAATACAAAATTCTATGAAATGTATTTTAGGGAATGTAGATACACAAAACATCTTATAACATTTTCCACACTTTTTATACATTTTTCTATCATGTTAATCCGTCATGTTGAGAATATGTTATCCGAAACATCTAAAATTCTAGAATCTAAAAAGATTCCAGATTCTAATCATGCAGAATTATAAAAGAGATGTTTCGCCTAAAGGCCAACATGACTAGGTAAAAAAGATTCAGCATGATTAGAATCTTAGATTTTAAGATTTTATTATAGAATAGAAGATTCTAGTGTGAATTTTAAAATTTCGCCATGTTGAAGCGATAGTGCAATATATTCATAGATTCAAAAGATTTTTGCTTTGTAGGCAAAAATCAATAATAATATCTTAGTGATGTTGAGGCTTTGAAGCGAAATATCTTTGAGAATCTCTTTAAATTCTCTATGATGTAGAATCTCAATTTACAGAATCTAAAATCTAAACAATGAAATTTTAGATTCTAGTCATATTTTAGCTATGTCTCAACATGACCATGTGTCTTGTCATCTTAGAATCTTTAAGTGAATAATTCAAAATTATAGAATCTACAATACAAAACTTAGATTTTTTATTGTTGAATTAAAGTATTGTGATGATTTGACACAGATTTTTAGAATTTCAAAGATTCTCGATATTGTGCAATTTTTATATTTTAATACTATCTTAAGAGATATGTTTATTAATTAGAATCAATATTCTATAATATTTGTGAAAAGGGCTACTAGAGATAAATACATGACATCAAACTTGAAATATATTGAATCAATATATTTTTATGTATATTGGAATCATAATATTTTATATTATAAAGCTTATAATATTATTACTTGCTGAATTATGGAGTTTTTGAATATTTATCTTTAATGTGGTGTTGATGGTTTATATTTTGGGCTTTGAAAATAGAAAAATTAAGATGATTTCTAGTTGATATTGGGCTTTTGCTATGCAAGAAGAAACTTTTTTATAAAAGATAGTAAGAATCATAAGTAAATTTTATGCAAAAGAAGTTTGTAATTATTCAGATTCTAAATGCCATTACAAATAAACATAATCCTTAAGTATTTTAGATTGTAAAGTTTGGCTTATAGTGTATTGATGAAATATAAGAAGTTTTATGGTTTGCTGTATAAATCTATGATACGTCTTCATATACCTGCAATTCATTATAGAGGCTATCTCTTTCTACCGGAATAAATCCTGCATTTTTTATTTGATAAATCATTTCTTCTTTACTGATACCATGTTTACTTTTTGCTCCACCTGCTGATTGGATACTTTCATTTTCTATTGTTCCATCCATATCATTTGCTCCAAACTCTTGTGCAACAAGAGCAAGATTTAATGAGAGGGAAGCCCAATATGCCTTAATATGGGGAATGTTGGTCAGCAGTATCCTTGCAATAGCTATGGTTTTTAGAATCTCTTGTCCACTTGGGCTTTTTTTAACTTTCAAAAAATTATTATATCGCTGATACAAAAGTGGTATAAAGGCATTAAATCCACCTTGTTTATTGTTGGCTTGTTCCAATGATGTTTGAGCTTTTTTAAGACGTAGTATATGGTCGATTCTATGATGTCTTTCCTCAATATGCCCAAAAAGCATAGTTGCATTACTCATTCTACCCATACTATGCCATTTCTTATGCACTTCAAACCATCTTTTGGAATCCGCTTTGCCATGACAAAGTATTTTACGTATTTTTTCATCAAATATTTCTGCCCCACCACCTGGCAAGGAATCAACTCCAGCTTCTGCCAAATCATTTAAAACCTGTTCTAATGGTAAATCAAATTTTCTTGTTAAATAATCTACTTCCGCTGCTCCCATTGCCTTGATATGTAAAAATGGGGTATTTTGTTTTATAGTGGCAAACATATCAAGATAATGTTTGTATTCATGGTGTGGATGATGGGCTGCTACAATATGCACTTCTTTTGCACCACGTTTGTAGGCACTTACACACTCATCAACAACTTGCTGAATACTCATGTCATAAGGGTTTGGATTTTTTCTACTAGCTGAAAAAGCACAAAATTTACAAACATCAGCACAAATATTAGTTGGATTGATATGTCGATTCATATTGAAAAATACTTTTTTCCCATAGTATTTTTGTCGCAATGAATCAGCTACATCTCCAAGAGTGAAAAGGTCATAATCATATAATTTTGCAAGTTCTTTCGAATCTATACCTTCAATGTCATCACTTATTACTTTTTCTAATAAATCCATGAGACACTCCTCAAGTAAAATTATGTTCATATGGTGTAATTATAAAGATAAAATTGTGGATTTTGTGTGATGTTTTTAGATTTCTCTAAAAATCTACAAATAATGTAATACAACGTTGTAATATTTTAGAAGGCATAACTGTAACCAACATTAAATGTAAAATTGTGCTTTATAAAAGCATCGGCACTAACAATTCCTACCTGATTAATTTTTGACTTTCCATATTCTGCTATCTCTGCTCCGCCAACATAAAGCCATTGTGTTAAAAATTCTATTCTATGTACTTTAAAATTCAAGCTAAGTCCAAAATTTAATCCTATTGCTAAGTTAAATGGAATATTGTAGATACCATCATAATATTGCTGTCCTCCAATTGCAGCACCAAGTATGATTCCAAATCCTGCACGCGGATTATTAAAGTTAAAAGGAATATCAAACAACAAATCAGCATTAAATAGAAGATGTTGTGAGGATAGCTTGAGTTCGCCATTTTGTAAAGCAGAATCTTCAAGGATAGCACCCATCCATTTATAGCTCACATAGTAACGATTACCTACTATGTTATAATAAAATGTTTGATATCCCAACTTCAATCCTGCTCCAATGAAGTTCCCAGAAATATTAAAGGTGGCAGCACTATTGTTCCCTTGAAAATGAAGTGTAGAATCGATTATCATAAATGGTATATCTATACCTAGTAAAAATCCCGATTTATCATATTGTTGCACTGATTGACTTTTTGCATCATCTTGCCATAAGTTTGAAGAATTTGTGTTGCTTGTTAGCGGATTGCAGTATAATATTGCAGGTATTAAACTGACTAATGTAAATGTGTTACGTAATTTCATCAAAGCTCCTTTAGATTTTATGGAGTTGATTGTATTCAAAAAAAAAAAAACGCAAGTGTTTGTCTATTCCAAAAGAAAGATTGTTGTTTACTGTGTAAATTCTATACAATTATTACATTTTGTTATGTTATTGATTCATGCAAAGCATTGTTGTATCATGGCAAATCACAAAAAAACGATAAAACAATACATAATGTATGTTTTTTATACAATTTTGTTAATTTTGTATAAAAAATGTTGGAATCTCCCTAATTTTTGCACGATACATTTTTGTATTTCTAGGCTACAATTTTTTCATCTTTTTGATTTATGAGGCAAAAATAAGGAGCTGATAATGGGAAAGTATGAAGAAGCATATAAATTATCATTGGAAAATCCACAAGAATTTTGGGCTAATGCAGCTAAAAATATACATTGGTATCATTGGTATGATAAAGTCTTAGAAATTGTTGATAATCATTATCGCTGGTTTGTTGGTGGCTGTATGAATAGTTGCTATAATGCTGTTGATTTGCATGTGCATAGTGGGCATGGTGATAGAGCAGCAATTATTTATGATTCACCTGTAACAAATACTATAAAAACCATAACGTACTCTGAATTACAAAAAAGGGTCGCAAAAACGGCATGGATTCTAAAATTAAAGGGTGTCCAAAAAGGTGATACTGTGCTTATATATATGCCAATGATTCCAGAAGCTATAATAGCTATGCTTGCTTGTGCAAGAATTGGCGCAATACACACCGTTGTTTTTGGTGGATTTGGGGCACATGAGTTGGCTCTGCGTATTGAAGATGCAAAGCCAAGCATGATTATTACAGCTAGTTGTGGGATTGAAGTTACAAAGATTATTGATTACAAGGAGATTTTGGATTCTGCCATTAAACAAAGTCATCACAAGGTTAATGCAGTGTTACTGTGGCAAAGACCACAGAAACATGCCGATACAATTCCTTTCCGCGATATTGACTGGGAACATTTAGAGGAAATGGCAAAAGAAGCTCCATGCACTCCCGTAGATTCCATAGATCCTCTTTATATCCTCTATACAAGTGGAACTACCGGCAAACCAAAAGGTGTTATTCGGAGTAATGGTGGACATTGTGTAGCTATGAAATGGACTATGGATAATATTTATGGTGCAAAACCCGGTGACGTGTTTTTGGCTGCGTCTGATGTTGGTTGGGTTGTCGGACATAGTTATATTGTGTATGCTCCACTCTTTAATGGCAGTACGACTGTATTATACGAAGGTAAACCAGTGAGAACTCCTGATGCTGGAGTATTTTGGCGTATGGTTGAACAACATAAGATTAATATTTTGTTTGCCGCTCCAACTGCATTTCGTGCTATAAAAAAAGAAGATCCAAAAGGCGAAATGATAAAAAAATATAATTTAGAATCATTAAGACATATTTTTGTAGCAGGAGAGCGATGTGACAGTGATACATTAAAGTGGATTGAGAAAATCAGTAAAAGACCAGTGATAGATCATTGGTGGCAAACTGAAACAGGTTGGGCTATCTCTGGTAATCCTATTGGGTTAGAAGCTCTTCCTATAAAACCGGGTAGTGCCACAAAACCTATGCCCGGTTTTAATTTAAAAGTTTTAGATGAAGATGGTAAAGAATGTAAAAAAGGAGTATTAGGTAATCTTGTATTAAAATTACCCTTGCCCCCTGCGTGTTTACTTGGAATATGGCAAGATGATGAACGATATAAAAAAAGTTATCTAAACCATTATCCTGGTTACTATCTTACAGGCGATAGTGGTTATATTGATGAAGATGGATATGTCTTTGTTATGGGAAGAATGGATGGAGTTATTAACGTTGCTGGACACAGAATCTCAACAGGTGCTTTAGAAGAAAGTGTCGCCTCACATCCAAGTGTTGCAGAATGTGCGGTTGTTGGTATTGATGATGATTTTCGTGGTGAGGTACCGTTGTGTATTGTTGTGTTAAAAGATGGAGTGCAAGAAAAAATAGAAAATATTAAAGAGGGCATTATTCGTCTTGTTATCTCTGAAGTTGGGGCATTTGCGAACTTAAAAATTATTGGATTTGCTCAGAAATTACCTAAAACAAGAAGTGGTAAGATTCTAAGGGGTGTGATACGCAGCATTGCAGAAGGAAAAACATACACTAAACCATCAACTATAGAGGACGAACAAAGTTTGACACATGTAGAAGAGATTTTAAAAGGTATTGGATTTCCCAGAATAAAAACAAAAGATTAATAAACGTTGCGATTTAATCTAATCGAGTATTTATATTTAACTTAAAGATTGGTTGATTCTATTTCTATTTTTTACTTGAATACAACTAGTGGTATACCAAGTCATAAAGTTGGTAACAATTATTTTATATTTTAGATTATATTTATGAAAGGAATAATATGAGTGCAGGATTACTTTTTAGACAATCACTTAAACAACATAGCCCCTTGCAGATATTAGGCGTTATTAATGCTTACTCTGCCTTACAAGCCACTAAAGTTGGAGCTAAGGCATTATATTTGAGTGGAGCTGGGGTAGCAAATGCTAGTATCGGAGTGCCAGATTTAGGTATTACAAATTTAGAAGATGTTTTAATTGATGCAAGAAGAATTACCGCAGTTAGCAATCTCCCCCTGCTTGTTGATATTGACACAGGTTTTGGTGGTGCCTTTAATATTGCACGCACTATTAAAGAGATGATACGAGCTGGAGTGGCAGCAGTGCATATAGAAGATCAAGTAGCACAAAAAAGATGTGGACACAGACCCAACAAAGAATTAGTAAGTAAAGAAGAAATGTGTGATAGAGTAAAGATTGCTGTGCATACAAAAAATGAGATTGACAAAGATTTTGTTATTATGGCAAGAACCGATGCTCATGCTAGTGAAGGGCAAAAAGCTGCTATTGATAGGGCTTTGGCATATGTAGATTCTGGAGCCGATATGATTTTTGCTGAAGCTATACATACATTAGAAGAATATGCTGAATTTGTCAAGCAAGTAAAAGTGCCCGTATTGGCAAATATCACAGAATTTGGAAAAACACCATACTTTAGCATTCAACAATTACAAAGTGCCGGCATTGCTATGGCGTTATATCCTCTTTCTGCATTTAGAGCTATGAATAAGGCTGCTTTGGAGGTTTTTACTGATATTATAACAAATGGGCATCAAAAGTTAAGCATTGATAAAATGCAGACACGAGAGGAATTGTATAACATGCTAGGTTATTATGAGTATGAAAAACAATTAGACGAATTATTTCATTTCAAAAATAAGGAGCAAAAATGAGTATAAAAAAGAAAGAAGGTGGTTTAGCTGGCATAGTTGCTGGTAAAACAAGTATTAGTACAGTTGGTGATGGGCATAGTTTGCGATATTGTGGTTATGATATTTATGAATTAGCAAAATATGCAAGCTTTGAAGAAGTAGCATTTCTTTTATTATATGGTGAACTCCCAAAACGTAGTGAATTGGAATCTTTTAAAGTTAGGCTTTTTTCTCATAGAATCTTACCAAAAGAAGTTAAAGAGATTTTAAAGCAGATTCCAAAAAACTCTCACCCTATGGACGTTATGCGAACTGGTGTTAGTGTATTAGGTAATTTTTTACCTGAACGAGATGATTTTAGCAATCAAGATGAAGTTGCGTTGCAGATACTTGGAGCAAGTCCCAGTATTTTACTATATTGGCATAATTATCATTTTAATCGCAAAGATTTAGATTTAGAATCACAAAAAGATTCTGTGCTAAAAGATTCAACTGCAAAATTTTTTCTCACAACCTTACATCAAGAAGAAATTCCAGATATTTTTATACAAGCAATGAATGTCAGTCTTATTTTATATGCCGAACACGAATTTAATGCTTCAACTTTCACATGTCGAACTATTGCCTCTACCTTATCAGATTTGCATTCTAGCATTGTGGGTGGTATTTGTGCTTTGAAGGGTCCATTGCATGGTGGGGCAAATGAAGCTGCTATGGAGCTTCTCAATTCATTTCCAGATATAGAATCTGTTTTGCCAACGATGCAAAAAAAGCTTAATAACAAAGAAAAAATTATGGGATTTGGACATAGAGTGTATGTAACCAATGACCCACGCAATGTGGTAATCAAAGAATGGAGCAAGAAACTTAGTGATTTTGTTAAAGATAAGGAATTATATGCAAAAAGTGAGATTGTAGAAAAATTTATGTGGGAATCTAAAAAACTCTTTCCAAATTTAGATTTTTATTCTGCTTCAACTTATCACTTTATGAAGATTCCAACTGCTTATTTCACACCAATTTTTATTATGAGTAGGGAAAGTGGCTGGATAGGACACATCTTTGAACAACGAAGAGATAATAAATTAATCCGACCTAATGCAGAATATATAGGAATAGATAAAAGGACTTTTAAGACAATAGATTCGCGATAACAGTCGAATATGGTGGGTTATCAGAAATGCAAGTATATTTATTTGTATGATACATATTTAATATTTATTTGTTATTAGCTTTAGTATCTGATAAATTAGGTTAAATGCAAATAAGTCTAAATATGAATCCCACAATTTGGAATCTTAAAGATTCCAAATTGTGGGATTATGAAATCTACACAAAGTTGCGTCATATTGTATTGATTTAATATTCCTAATAAGACTTGTTGTCTTGTAAATAAAATCATTGGGGATATTACAAGCTATGTTATATAAATATGAGACAACTATTATGTATCAAATACTTTTGAAAGGATTATCATGGAAAATATGGGTATTTTAGAAGCAAAAAGAGCAGATTTTGATGGACTATTGACAGATATAGCAACGTATGTAACGCAAAAAAAAATTGTTTCTGACTTAGCATTTGAAACTGCAAAATATTGTTTTATGGATACACTTGGATGCGGGCTTTTAGCTTTAAGTTTTCCACAATGTACAAAATTACTAGGACCAGTGGTAGATGGTGCAGAATTTGCACAAGGAGTAAGAGTTCCAGGTACGAGTTACAAGTTAGATCCAGAGAGAGGGGCATTTAATATTGGAGCTATGGTACGTTGGCTTGATTTTAATGACACGTGGCTTGCAGCAGAGTGGGGACATCCTAGTGATAATCTTGGAGCAATTTATGCTGTGGCAGATTATATAAGTCGCAAAAATATTGCAAACGGCAAAGACGGTTTTATGTTAAAAGATATTTTGGAATATATGATAAAAGCCCATGAGATTCAAGGGATATTGGCATTAGAAAATTCCTTTAACTCTGTCGGTTTAGACCATGTTTTATTGGTTAGAATCGCAAGTACCGCAGTCGCTTGTGCTATGCTTGGTGGAACTTTTGAGGAAGTCAGAAATGCGTTATCTTTGGCTTTTGTCGATGGTTCATCACTTAGGACATATCGACATGCCCCAAATACTGGTTCTAGAAAAAGTTGGGCGGCTGGTGATGCGAGTGCTAGAGGAGTGAATCTTGCTCTTAAGGCATTGATTGGAGAAATGGGATACCCAACTGCTATCTCTGCAAAATTTTGGGGATTTGAAGATGTCAATATGAGAGGTAAAAAAATAGTGGTAAATCAAGAATTTGATAGCTATGTTATGGAAAATGTATTATTTAAGATTTCTTTCCCCGCTGAATTTCATGCTCAAACTGCTGTAGAATGTGCATTAAAGCTCCACAATGAAGTAAAAGATAGATTGGATTCCATTGATAAAATTGTTATCACAACACAAGAATCTGGACATAGAATCATTAATAAAATAGGCGAATTAGCAAATCCTGCTGATAGAGATCATTGTATACAATATATGGTAGCGATCCCACTTATTTACGGTGAATTAAAAGCCGAACATTATGAAGATAGTATTGCAAGCAATCCACAAATTGATAAATTGAGAGAAAAAATGATAGTAGAAGTTGATGATAGATACACAAAGGAATATTTGGAATCTGACAAACGAAGTATTGCTAATGCCGTGCAGATTTTTTATAAAGATGGTAGTAAAAGTGCAAAAGTAGAGATAGAGTATCCAGTAGGACATAGGCGTAGGAGAGATGAGGGGATACCACTTTTAATTAAAAAATTTCATCATGCTATTGCCACACGATTAAGCCCCAAGAAATGTGAAAAAATTAAAGAAATTTTTGCTGATTCTGCAAAAGCTTATAATACACCCTTTGTTGCAATTAGTGAGCTTTTTGCTCTTTAATCTTTATTGCTATTATTGACATAAGTAGCTTAAAATTCGATTAATATGGAACCATCTGATTGATTGTATATTGTATTGAAAAATAGTCTGTATTGTAAATGGTTACACATATTTGTTTTGTAAAAATTCCTAACTTGTGACAATGATTTTACACTAATGTAAGAGTAAGTTAGTATGACTTAGCTCTAATAATATAGAAGTTTGATAGTAAAAATGTCAAAATTTGTATGGTAAGAAAACTTTTATATATTTCTACATACATTAAGCAATGTTATTCCAAATCATAAACATGAGGATTGTAAAAATATATTTTGATTATTTTGTAGTGAGGAATAAATACTTACAGAATCTGAAATGAAAGTAGCACTTCGAATCATCAAATAATTGATATTTATTTATAACATTTACCAAAATCATAAATCAACAAATAAGCAACAAAATGTATCTTGTAATTATCAGAAAGCTCTAAGAAACATAATATCATTCATTTTATGATTCTAATATTATAATTAGAATATGCAATAAAATTGTCAAATAAATATGGGAAGAATATATTTATAACTAATCATTTTCTGCAATAATGGCTATACATTGTAGACATAGTAATTTACTATACCCATACTATACTCCATGATTCAACTATTCTATAAAATAATAAGTTTTCCTATTTTTATATACAATCATTATTAACATTGCACAACTCTTCTTACACAAGAATATTATTTGGTTATTAAAAAATGTGTCATTTTACATAAAAAGGTCTTGAGTATCTGAAAAATAATGTAAAATATACGTGCAGTTAGTTAGTGTTTTGTGCAAGATGTGATACATATCAAGGAGAAAATATGCAAAAAGAAAAAATACAACAAACAGTAGAAGAAACGACACAAAAGGATATTTTTTTTAATCGAGAGTTAAGTTGGTTGCGATTTAATACAAGAGTACTTAATGAAGCAAAGAATAATAAGTTGCCTCTATTGGAACGATTAAAGTTTTTAGCAATTTATAGCACAAATCTTGATGAATTTTATATGATTCGTGTTGCTGGATTGCAAAGACTCTTTGCTAATGGTGTCATTGAAAGTGGTGCTGATAAGTTAACACCGCTAGAACAGTTAAGTGAGATTCGTTCTTATATAAATCGCGAAAAACAAGAGGTGGAGACATTATATAATGAAATTAAAAAATTGCTTACAAAAGAAAAGCTTATATTGCGTAATTTTGGAGATTTAGATTCTCGCACAAAACAAGAAATGCACAAGTATTTTAAGAATTATCTTTATCCCATTATCGTGCCTATTGTTGTTGATTCGGTGCATCCATTCCCACATTTAAACAATTTAAGTTTTGCTATTGCGTTGACTCTAAAAAATAAAGAAACTGGAGAAATTAAATATGGTATGGTTCGCATATCGCGAGTTTTAAAGCGATTTGTGCGTGTGAATCATGATTCTTTCGTTTTTACAGAAAGTATTGTTGGAGAGTTTGCAGAAGAATTATTTGAAGGTTATGAAACTCTTGCATATATGCCATTTCGTGTAACTAGAAATGCTGATATGGAAATAGAAGAAGACGAAGCAGATGATTTTATAGCTCTAATGAGTGAAAGTTTAAGGGCTAGAAAAAAAGGTGAAGTCGTACGATTAGAAGTTGGTATGGCTAATAAGGAATCTGAATATCAGAAACTTTTAGAATTTGTCAATAATCAATTAAGTGTACCAAAAGAAGATGTATATGAATACGCAACTCCTATTGGTTTTAATGCCTTTTGGGAATTAGTAGGATTAAAAGAGTATGCATATTTAACACTCCCCCAATATGTTGCCAAAATTTTACCTCCATTAGATGATACAGGTGATATTTTTGATTGTATTGACAAAGGAGATATTTTATTGTTTCATCCGTATGAAAGCTTTGATTCTGTGGTAAATTTTATTCAACAAGCAGCAAAAGACCCCGATGTATTGTCAATTCGAATGACACTTTATAGAGTGGGTAGAAATTCTCCAATTGTTAAAGCTTTAACAGAGGCAGCAGAAAATAAACAAGTAACGGTGCTTGTAGAGTTAAAGGCACGGTTTGATGAGGAAAATAATCTTCATTGGGCAAAAGCTTTGGAATCTGCTGGGGCTCATGTCATTTATGGAGTTCCCAATTTGAAAGTACATGCAAAAATTGCCTTAGTTATTCGTAAAAGTGGCGATAAATTACACGAATATGTGCATCTTAGCTCTGGTAATTATAATGCACAAACTGCAAAAATCTATACAGATGTGAGTTTGTTTAGTGCCAATCCAACATTTGCAAAGGATGCAGTGAAGTTTTTTCACTCATTATCTACAGGTAGCTCAAAACGGGCTAAACTTAATACACTCTATACTGCACCAACACAGATAAAAAGCAAACTTTTACAATTAATCGCTCAAGAAACCACACATAAAGAACAAGGTAAAATTATCATGAAAGCGAATGCTTGCGTGGATACAGATATTATTAATGCTTTATATAAAGCTTCACAAGCTGGAGTAAAAATAGATCTCATCATACGTGGGATTTGCTGTTTAAAACCTGGGGTAAAAGGTTTAAGTGAGAATATTCATGTATATTCTATTGTTGGTAAATACTTAGAGCATGCAAGGATCTATTACTTCAAGCATGCTAAAGAATCCATCTATTTTTCTAGTGCCGATATTATGCCGAGAAATCTGGAACGAAGAGTAGAGCTCTTGACGCCAGCCCTTGAAAATCATATATCTGAGAAACTTATGCAAATTCTAACATTGCAGCTCAATGACACTACACAACGTTATGAACTCAAAAGTGATGGTGAGTATTATAAAGTTCCAGCAAAAGATATCGGATTATCCTCACAAGATTCATGGGAAAAAATGACAAACCAAATACATAATGCTAACAAAAAAGTTAATGAAAAAATGCAAAGATTGGTTACACGAATGATGGGAGAATCGTGATTTTAATGTATTCAAATTACACCATTATTGCCTACTGTTATTGATGTGGTCCCAAAATATGAATCATAAAGATGTATGCTGATTGCTAAAAATCAATAAATTTTGTGTATAATAATTTCATACTACATTATATGGTATTAATGAGGTTACATGAAAGGCATTATTCTAGCTGGTGGGAGTGGCACAAGACTATATCCCACCACACTTACTGTATCAAAGCAACTTTTACCAGTTTATGACAAACCTATGATTTATTATCCTTTGTCCGTACTTATGCTTGCGAAAATACGTGAAATCTTGATTATTTCTACTCCAAAAGATACCCCCAGATTTAAAGAACTTTTTGGTAATGGCGATTGGCTTGGTATGTCAATAGATTATTGTGTGCAAAAATCTCCAGATGGTTTAGCACAAGGTTTAATTTTAGGGGCAAACTTTATACAAGATAAATGTATAGCCTTGATTTTAGGTGATAATATCTTTTATGGACAAGGTTTTTCACCCATGCTTCAAAATGCTAAAAAGCAGGCAAAGAAAGGTTTTTCTACAATATTTTCCTATCACGTTAATGATCCAAAGAGATTTGGTATTGTAGAAATAGATAAAAATGGCAATGCAATAAGCTTAGAGGAAAAACCAGATAAACCTAAAAGTAGCCTCGCTGTAACTGGATTATATTTTTATGATAATAAAGCTATTGAAATTGCAAAATCACTAAAGCCAAGTTCAAGAGGTGAATTAGAAATTACAGATGTAAATATTGCCTATCTTATGCAAAGAAAGCTTAAAACACAAAATCTTGGAAGAGGTTTTGCTTGGCTTGATACAGGGACACATGATAGCCTTATTGATGCTAGCACATTTGTCCAAACTATCGAATTAAGACAGGGGACAAAGATTGCATGTTTAGAAGAAATAGCATTTTATAATGGTTGGATTACTGAGGAGCTATTGTCGAAAAGAATAGAAATTTTACAAAAAAATAGTTATGGTTTATATCTTAAACAAATCATGGAATCAACACACAATAAAAGCAATGGTGGGCTTCATAATGACACAACAAAATAAGATGACTATATTGGTAACAGGTGGTGCTGGATTCATTGGTAGCAACTTTATTGAATATTTTTTATCACAATACCCTTACATTAATATTATAAACTTAGACTTATTAACGTATGCGGCGGATATGAAAAATTTGGATTCGATAATAAATAATCCAAATCATAGTTTTATACAAGGTGATATTAATGATAAAAATTTATTAGAAAATCTTTTTGATAAATATAAATTTCAAGCGATTATTCATTTCGCAGCAGAGTCTCATGTTGATAATTCCATTACTGTTCCTGATATTTTTATCACTACAAATGTTAATGGCACCCTTAATTTATTAGATGTCGCCTATAAGTTTTGGTTTCAATCTCCATTTGTACCCAAGAAAGGATTCTATAATACACTATTTCACCATATTAGTACAGATGAAGTATTTGGTTCTTTGGGAGATTTCGGCTATTTTAATGAATCTAGTCCTTATGCACCAAATTCTCCTTATTCTGCCTCTAAAGCTTCTAGTGATTTTTTAGTTAGATCTTATTCTCATACATATGGTTTAAATGCAGTTATCACAAATTGTTCTAATAATTACGGACCAAAACAGCATGATGAAAAACTTATTCCAACTATTATTCGCAATGCTTTACAAAATAAGGAGATTCCTATCTATGGAGATGGTAAAAACATTCGAGATTGGCTTTACGTAAAAGACCATGCAAGAAGTATCGACTGTATTTTTACTGCTACATTACAATCTATCAAAACAAACAATAATAACGGGGGGGGGGGGATATGTCTCCCATAACAAATATTCGGAATCTCACATTCCTTATTTTAATACTTTTGCTATTGGAGCAAATGAAGAACATACAAATTATGCCATTGCTCGAAAAATTTGTGCCCACTTAGATATACAAATGCCTAAAAGTTATTCTTATGCAGAGCAAATAGCTTTTGTAAAGGATAGGGCTGGACATGACAAAAGGTATGCAATAGATTCCACAAAATTACAAACCACTTTGGGTTGGAAACCACAAGAAAGTTTTAATAGTGGAATTGCAAAAACAATATATTGGTACATACAAAAATATAAAACGGAGTATGGATAATGCGAATTAATGCGTTCAATTCTAACGAAAAAATCTTACACTATACAAATAAAATTGACTACTTTCTAAATTCCCATAAAACACTCATTGTAACAGAGCTTGATTTAACAAACAAATGCAATCATAAATGTCCGGGCTGTTGTGGCAATAACGAAAATAATGCTGAGCTTACAAAAGAACAAATAGAATTTATCGTAGAGAATCTAAAAGTAATGGATAACAAAGGGGTAATTTTAAGTGGTGGAGGAGAACCAACTTGCTCACCACATTTTGAGTATGCCATATATTTGCTAAAAAGAGCAGGGCAAAATATAGGGTTAAACTCACATGGTATGAATCTCAATGAAAAATTCAACGAAATTATTGCACAAAATCTTGAGTACTTCCGAATTTCTCTTGATGCTGGAAGTCCAGAAATGTATAAAACAATACATGGTATGAAAGATTATCATTTTACAAAGACACTGCAAAACATTGAAAAATTTGCTATAACTAAACAAAAAATGAAAAGTAAAATAAGTTTTGGAGTGGGGTTTTTAACAAGTAAGATTACACAAAGTGATATGGAATCATTTATTAAATTAGTAAAAGATAGAGGTGCAGATTTTGCACAATTTAGACCTTTTACAGGAGATACTTTAGATATTACTCCGCATCTACAAGAACTGAAAAATAAATATGAAGATTCAAATTTTAAGATTGTAGCAAGTTATCAAAAGTACAAAGAAATGCAGGATGTCAGTGTACGTGGTTATGACAAATGTCATGGTATGTTTTTTAGCACCGTGATTAGTGCAGATTTTAAGGTATGGGCATGTCTGCATTTTCGTCAAAGCAATAAACATTTTTTGGGTGATTTGAGAGAACAGAGTTTAGAACAGATATGGCGTGGAAATCGCATAAAAGAAGTCTATGAATCTATAGATTGTTCTCAATGCCCAATACTATGTCGTAATGATAGTTTCAATAAAACTTTAGATAAACTGCAACTTGATATTGTTAATTCTGAATTTTTATAATGGTTATGTATATGCCTTACATATTTTGGTATAATACAAATATATTAGTTCATTAAAATAAAAAATATAATAGAGGTAGTATGGATTATGCATTATTGGATTTAGAAAGTTTCAGAAACAAAGAATCTTTTCTTGTAGCATGTCAAAAAGGTAAAAATTGTCCTTTTGAAATTAAACGCGTATTTTATATTTTCAATGTAAAAAAAGATGCAATAAGAGGGCAACATGCAAATAGAGAAACCAAATTTTTAATGATTGCACTTAGTGGTAGTTGCCATATTAAAATTGATAATGGTATAAAGCAAAAAATAATTGTACTTAATAATCCAAAGCAAGGTTTGTATGTTGGAAAAATGCTTTGGAAAGAAATGTATAATTTTTCAAAGGATTCCATACTTCTGGTTATGGCAAATACGCTATACAATGAAAGTGAATATATTAGTGATTATCAACTGTATCAAAATATAATGAAAAACGGGGGGGGGGGGGTGGGTAGTTTGTAATTATTTAGCCCCTGCTGCATAAAAATTATGAACTAAAAACTTATTTAAATGCGAGTATTTAGTGATAAAACCCATAAGAAGCTAGAGCAGATAGTTATTGCTTTAGCCGGTTCATGTGAGTTTGTATTAGATAACGGTTACATAAAAGAAAACGTTATTTTAAATCGTCCAGACTTGGGATTATATATTGGTAAAAATATGTGGCGTGAGATGAAGAATTTTTCACAAGACTGTCGATTAATAATATTAGCAAATGACTATTATGATGAGAGTGAATATATAAGAAATTATGACGATTTTTTACAATATATTTCCCATTAAATTCTAATCAATTTCAAAAGTAACCAATATCCAAGATGTTTTGCATAAATGTTCCAATTATTCTAAGCCTTTGTCACTAAATATAGCTGTCTCGATCTTTTCATCGTTATTTGCGTAAAAGATTGGTATTGCACACTTCCATATAATAACTAACATTATTATATGCTAATCGATGAGAATACTTATTAAATTTATGCGAATTGCTGGTTTTTTCTTTAATAATCATGTATTATATTAATAATAGTAATTTTTCCTTTTTCTACCTTTATTAATCCATCATTTTTGAGAATTTTTAGGATTCTCGATAGAGATTCCGGGGTTGTATTAAGTAAGCGTGCAATTTCCCTTTGAGAAAGGGTAGCAAGTGAAGATTGATTTTGCAATAAAAAATTTATCAATCTTTGTTTGAGTGGCTGATTATTCGTAGTAATATAATGTTCTAAAACTTTAATTTTATTAAGCAAAGAATGTATAAAAGCAAAATAAAATGAAGGGGTGTTGATTTTCTTTTTAAACATATTACAATCAAGTAATAGTATAATACTATCTTCTTCACATACTGCACTTGCTGGATAAGGAGAACCATAAAAACTAGGCATTTCAGCAATGAAATTTGTCGGATAGAAAATATGTAAAGTTTTTTCAATTCCCAAGTCTAAGCTTTTATAAACTCTGATTTTACCCTCCAAAAGAAAAAAGAAGTTATTCGGGATTTCACCTTCAAAAAATAAAATATTGCCTTTCTTATAATGTCGTTTTTGCCCAAGTGTTTCAAGTGCTGTAAGATATTGTTCCATAATATTTCCTTAATTTACTAATACTATACCTAATTTTTTTAATCATAAATACTATAATTTTTAATTTTTTTTATTAGTTTGATGGACAAAAGCTCGTACGTCAATATTGTCATATTTACCTAAACCATCTGATTTTTCATAAACGATACGTGTGATTGGATAAGCAATATGAATATCATCTTCTTGAAGATATTTTTCAATTATTTCTTGGGCTATGAGACTTTTTAATTTCAATGTACCATACGCATAGTTTTGAAACCACACTGAAATATCCATACCATTTTCTTTAATTATGTTGAATACTCTAGGATCTACATTAAGAGCAGAATGAGCTAGAGCAAATCTGTCTCGCATACGTTGCATTTGGTTTCTAGTTTGCTCTGTGTATAGTTTGGCATGTATACTTGCGGTTTCTAATGCTATCTTTTTTGCCTTCTCAATATTAGAATCAAAAGTAATACATATTTCAACACTGTCCCAAATATTGGTTAAATCCCCATAGGTATAATTTGATATAAGATTTGTAAAAATATAATTATTTGGGATAAAAATTAATCTCCCTGCACGATGATTATCGCGATAGGAAGTTAGTGTAATATCATCATAAATCGTAATCCTAAGCATCGAAATATCTAAAACATCGCCTATAAATACCTCATTATCTTTTTTTATCCTAATTCTATCGCCCACATGAATACTTCCGCCAACAAGGATAACAAGCCAGCCTAATGTACTCATAAACATATCTTTCATAGCAATGGCAAGTCCAGCAGATGCAAAACCAACCATTGCTACCGCATATGTTGCATTGTCAATATAGGCAAATAAAAGAATAAAAAAGATAATGGTAATATTGATTACATTGATTACCTTGCTTGTAGTATATGCTCTTTCATGATGACGAATATAGCGTTTTGCCAATATCTTAAAACTAAAGGCTATAATAATGCTAATTAAGATTCCAATACCGATATGTCCAAGCTTCAATATTTGATTTTTAATTTGCATTTCTAAATTGACTTCTATTTCATCTGTATCTTTATCAAATACGTCAATGGTTGTCTCTAAAATGTTTCTTGCACTTTGAAACTCAAGGTTTTCATCTTGTGCAATCGTTAGTAATTTCTGATATTTTGTTTTTTGAATGTGAGATAATGTAGAATCTTGCAATATTTTTTCTAAAATTTCTATTTTCTTTTCTATTGTAGTAATAAGTGTATCCAGATCTTGTTTGTTATTTTGCATATTTTGCTTTAATGATGAAATGTGTTTGATATAGGAAAAAGCAGCAAAAATTCCAAATGGATTGGTTAATGTTGGAGGAGATTCGAAGACAGGTTTATCGAGCAATTCACCAAAAGGTTTTGTGCGATACTGTTCCAACAATGCTTGCTGCTTTCGTAAAGTTTCTAATCTATATGATTTTTGCGTTTGATTGGGAGAGTCAAGTAGCTCTTTTTCTAATATTGTTATTTCATTACTAATATTATGATAACTTTTAAAATTTCCAAATCGTTTTAACCAAATGCTATCACTATCTTCTAAAGTAGATTCAATACGTTGCAATCTTGTTTGCAATGTCTTATATGATTCGTGTGGGTGTTTTATTGATTGTGTATTACATGGTGGTATTTTACAAGTTATGGTATCGTTAAAAGTTTCGCTGTGAGAATTATTGTTAAAAGCATGTGGGGAGAAATCAGCATATGCAGAAAAACTAAAAACAATACTACATATAACAATATATAATAATTGGTGCAATTTCTTTTGATAATATAAAAAATTATTATAATTGATACATGATATAAAATCTTTTTTTACCCATTTAATTAATTTAACCAAATTCATGCAATACCTCTAACACTATATCTTGTGGTATATCATTGTGTACCACAGCTTGGAGTAATTCGCGAGATTCCAACAAGACAAAATGAAGTGTAGAATCAAGACTTTTTTTATCTAAAAAGAAAGTATTATAAAAGGATTCTATATTTTTAATTTTGTAATGTGTTGGCAATTCGCAATATTGTAAAAGAGATTCTATCATATTCGCTATAGACTCCTTTAATAATCCCAATTTTACTGATAGTCTATTTGCCATAACTATTCCCATGCTCACTGCTTCACCATGCAAATATTCTTTAAAGTTTGTTTCTAATTCAATAGCATGCCCAAAAGTGTGTCCGTAATTCAATAACATACGTTTACCATTTTGTTCTTTTTCATCTTGTTCTACAATAAATGCTTTTATTTCGATACTTCTTTTGATGTATAAATCAATATTTCTTATATTAAAGTTTTGTAGTAAAGCAAAATCGAAACAAGTAAATATTTTAATAATCTCTGCTATACCCGCATGAAATTCACGCTTTGGCAATGTCCGTAAGAACGTAGAATCAACATACACTGTTTTCGGTTGGTGAAAAAGTCCAATAAGATTTTTACCATACTGATTATTAATACCACATTTTCCTCCCACACTTGCATCTACCATGGCTAAAAGCGTAGTGGGGATACTAATAAAATCAATGCCTCTTTGGTATATTCCACTTGCAAAACCAACCATATCAGTAATAACACCACCACCTAAAGCAATCATAATGGATTTACGATTGAGTTTTGCTTGAAAAGCACAATCAAGAATGCGTTCAATTGTTTGCATATTTTTATGTTCTTCTCCATCTGGTAAAATACATGTGCTAAGTATATAATGCGATTGGATAAGAGATTTTATATGTTCTAAAAAAAGTTTTTCTACATTTTGTGTTGTTACAAGTAAGATTTTTGCATTAAATTCGAGTTTTTTTAATTTTCCTATGATAATCTCATAAGCATTATTTTCCAAAGTAAGTTTAATTTTTGTAGACATTAAATTGTTCCTTAATTAATAATTTTTCATAATATTTTTAGTGTAACTTTATTTATTATTGTGGTAGTCATTCCATTATTGTAGCTAAATTTTAATATTATTTTATAAAATTGTAACAATACCACACTTTTATATAGAATCATAGTGTATTTTACACACTATTTTCTTGTATTCGCAATAACTCACAGCACGAAGACATTATCATAGTGATTATCAAATCAAAAATATCTATAAATTATTGATACATAAAATATATGAAAATTTTGTGTTTTATAGGTTTTATAGTGCAGATATTAATGTGCTATAAAACTTGATTGAATAATATTTTTAGAATCTAAAGGCTATAATCATGGAATTTACTAGTTTATAATATTCAAAATTTTTTATTTTTATTCTGAAATGACGATATAGCAAGATGTTTTTAATTAAGGATATAATTTATGCGGCGTAGTGAGTTTCATTGTGATGATCAAAAATTAATAGAATCGATGTTAGCACAAATTGAATATGGTGTCATGATTATCCCAGACAACGATCCTTATGGTGTGCCAATAAGTTTTTGTTATCATAATAATGAGATATATTTTCATGGAGCAAGAGGCGGTAGAAAATACCAATTATTAAAAGAAAATCCCAAAGTCTCTTTCAGTGCTACAAAATTATATTCTTATATTCCAACGACTTTCTTGCATCATACAATGATTCCAACACAATTTTTCTTTTCTGTTTATATCAATGGGCGTTTTGAAACAATAAATGATAACCAAAAGAAAAAATATATACTTCATAATTTAGTGAAAAAATATGAACCACAAGAACATATTGATATGGATTCCATACAATTTAAAGGTCAGGAAAAGGGGGTATTTGTGGGAATTATTGCGGTAGAAAGTATGACGGTAAAAGCAAAATTTGGTCAAAATATGAAACAAGAAGATAGAGAGCAAATTATCAGAGATTTGGATAACAGAGGGACACAGCTAGATAGAGACACCATTGTTATGATGCAACGTTTTAAACCGTAACATATGTCTATAAAATACAATATCACAATTGCCATATCAGCCACTTTATATCAACACATCAACACATCAACAAATAATTAGACAAATTTTGCATATCACATATAGTACAATAGATTCCAAAAAAAAATATGCTAGATAGTAATTTTTAGATATCTCTAATTTAAGGATAATATTTTGGGATATTCAATGCGACAACAAACTCTTAGATTCATCATAGGCTACCATAAAACTGGGGTGATACATCAAGATTCATATATCCATGATGCAATATATTGCTATTGTTGATATAGAAAAACTTCATGTTATTGATATTCCAAATATTAATTAATAAAAACACAAAGAGCCAATGACACAAATTCAAGCAATGTAAATAAATGCGAGAACTCAAATTTGAGGATTTTATCGCCCAAATAATTTGAAAATATAAAAGATTCCATACCACAATGAATCGCAAAATAATTTGAAATTACAAACTTGAATCTCAATATATAATACTGAGAATGACAACGAAAAATGCACAAATAAGATTAAATTATTTTTCACAAAACTACTTGGCTATTTTATTGACACATAGAAGAATTTTTAAAATATTACAATTTGATTATTGAAACCTCCATTCTCCATACATTTAAGATTATTGAATCTAAAATATTATTAAGAGAACAAGCATCAGGTGAGAGCCTTATTTCTATTTTTCAGTAACAATGGCAAAAATAAGAAATTTTTTCAACTAAATGCACTATGTAACAGCATGGTATACTATAATTTTTACATTAATTATTGTAATTTTACTGATTTTTATATATGAGGATTCACTAATTTAACAAAAAAAGAGAAAAATATACTATAATACATAATTAATCTTAATACTAATTTTTAATTTAATCATATTTTATTAGTTGATAATGCCTAGAAAGTGTGGTATTTTTGTGTTTCAGTCATTTTGCAATCTTTTTGAATCTTTATATTATTTTTTTATTTTAAGGAAACAACAAATACAAAATCATAGCAATGCTATGCTATATATCGTTGTAGTGTTTTGTGGTTTTGGTTGTGCAAAATTACCAACAGAAACAGATTTAGTGCAAAAAACACACGTTCCGGAGCATTTTACCAATACGTTATCTAATAATCTTGATGGTAAAAAAATCAATAATGACATTCAACGTCTTGACTATAAAGAAACTTTTTTTGCGATATTTTCTGATCCTATTTTGCGGGATTTAACATTAAGGGCATTAAAAAAAAATACCAATCTTCTAACATTAGAATCTACAATAAAACAAGCAAGAGCTACAGCAAAAATTAATACCGCCAATCTTTTCCCAAGCATTAGTTCTGGAGCAAATTATAATTATAGTGATAATAATTATCGAAGAATACAAACAAATGTTACACAAAATAGTGCAAACGCTAGTTTAACATTTAGTTGGGAAATTGATATATTTGGTAAATTAAACGCATTAAGAATGGCAAGTAAACAGCAAATTCTAGAAGCCATTGAGAATCTTTCGCAAGCTCAAGTGGTTTTAATTAGTGATGTCGCCAATTATTATTTTACTATCCGACAAACACAACAAGCCATATTGCTTAACGAGGAAATTACTAAAAATTTGGAACAGATTTATCTGCTTACAGAGGAACGTTATAATCTTGGGCTTATTGGTTTAGATAGTCTTGCAACAACAAAGAGTAATTATCTATCACAAAAAAATACCACGCTCAATCTTTTATATGTGCTAGAACAGAATAAAAATGCCTTACTTGTTTTGTTAAATTCCAATGATATTGGTTTTAATATATATGATAGCGATTATCAGTTTTCATCGCCACAAATTCCAAATATTGAAACAATGCCAGCTAATGTTATCTTTAATCGCCCTGATGTTCGCTCAAGTGTATTTGCCCTTAATGCCTCTATCTATAATCGTTTCAACAAAAAAATGTCTCTTTTTCCTTCAATAAATTTAAGTGGGAATCTTGGACAAATTTTATTTTCTCCACAATTAGGAATAGGGGATATGATATGGCAAATTGCTGGTTCTCTTGCTCTACCTTTGATTAATAGACAAAGTATTACGCAAGATTATGTCATAGCAAAAGAAACAACAAAGCAAGCCTTTTATACATTACAAGACACAATTAATACTGCTATATCTGAAATTGAAAATGCATTAAAAAATATGGACATTACTCATAAAAGCTTAAATAACATGATAGAGTACTATAATATCAACAAAGATACCTTTGAAATTATGGAATCACAATATGAGGAAAAGCTTATTGATGAGATTTCAAAATTAGAATATGCAAATAATTATTTACGTTCAAAAACTAATCTCATTGAAGCACATTTGTCTGAAAATCAAGCAGCAATAGCCCTTTATAGAGCATTTGGTGGAAATTTTAATCCTGATGAATTAAACGATGGGACATTACAACACACAAAAGTTCCCAAAGATATTAAACAAGTAGATAAAGATAGAGAAGATGATTTGTAAAATATAAAAATGGAGAAAATATGCCAACAAGCCAAGAAATTTATAGAGTTATCACACCAAAACGTAAAAAACTATCGGTATTTATTATAGTAGTGCTTTTGATTTGTGTATGTTTAGCCATTATTATGTATTTCTTTTTACAGAAAAACACAAAGATTTCTTATACTACTATAAAACCGATTTTAGGAGATATTACACAAACGGTCTCTGCAACTGGCTCTCTCTCGCCCACAAATGAAGTAGAAGTTGGTAGTCAAATCTCTGGAACTATTTATAAACTTTATGTAGATGTTAATGATGTTGTAAAGCGAGGACAGATTCTTGCAGAAATTAATCCCAATAAACTGAATCAGACACGCGACGGATATAAAGCACAACTTCAGTCAGCATTAGCATCATTGGAATCTGCAAAAGTTACACTTGAACAAAAAAAATGGAATTATGAACAACAACAAAAACTATATATTGCAACAAAGGGTCGTTCTCCATCGCAACTCGATTTACAGACTGCAAAAATGGAATATCTTTCTGCTGAAGCTGATATAAAAGTAAATCGTGCTAACATTAATCAAATTCAAACAAGTTTGCAATCTTCTAGAATTGACTTAGAAAACTCTATTATTCGTAGCCCTATTGATGGCATTATTTTGGAAAGAAGTGTCAGTCTTGGACAAACTGTAGCAGCGAATTTTCAAACACCCACACTTTTTACCCTAGCGGAGAATCTAAAAGCAATGAAATTAGTGGTAAATATATCGGAATCAGATATAGGTAAGGTAAGAGAAGGGCAAGATGTAGCATTTAGTGTGGATGCATACCCAAATGTAGAATTTCATGCCAAAGTAGAAAAAGTGAATTTTGCTGCTACTACAACAGACAATATTACGAGCTATGAAACAACTATTCTTGTTGATAATGAGAAACTTCTCTTAAAGCCTGGTATGAATGCTACTGCCTCTATTAAGGTTGAAAGTCAAAAAAATATGATGCTTGTGCCTGTAGCAGCAATATTCTATAATCCACAACAACAACAAACAAATTCCAAAAATTCTTCAAATCCTTTTATGATTGGACCACCGCCAAGACCACGTCAACAAAAAGCTACAAATACAAAAACAGAGAATTATACACAAGGTGAAATATGGATTTTAGAAAATAGTGTAGCGAAACCTGTTTCTGTTGAGGTAGGCATTTCAGATTCCAGAATGGTGGCGATTAAATCGGAGGCAATAAATCTTGATTCTAGTATTATTGTAGATTCTAAACTTAATTAAATGTTATCAGATGTAGAAAATAAAGAAAATCGCAAAAATTTTTAAATATCATAGCTTATTGGTGATTTATGCCGTTCTTGTTGTCTTATTATTTCATAAATTCAATACATTATCAATCTGAATAGATGACTACCATAAAAATTAGTATGATATTTCTGAATGATAACATTTTTAGCTATAATTATATTTTTTATTTTTTATTCAAGGAATCTGCATGATTAAAAGAACGGAGCAAATTATTTCTCAAGCATTGGAAAAAACGGAAAATGATAGATATAAATTATCTATTTTAGTATTTTCTCGTGTTAAAGAATTAGGAGCAGGAGCACAACCTCTTTTAAAATATCCAGAAGAAATATTGAAACGCATGGAGTTGTGTGATATTGCACTTGCTGAAATCGCTGAGGGGAAGATTAGTTTAGCAAATATTATATAGAATTGGTTGAAAAAGAGTGGAGATAATATGGAATTCTTTGATAATCTTGCAAAAATTGATAATATAGAAGATGCGTTATTCCAATTAAAATCCTTGCAATCAATTACTCCAAAAATTGCTCAAGCATTGGAAGACACCAAAAAATTTCATAATGGGCAATTACGAAAAAGTGGAATTCCGTATGTTATACATCCAATTTGTGTGGCATGTATTGTAGCATATTACGGCGGTGATGAGGCTATGATTTGTGCGGCACTTCTGCATGACACAGTAGAAGATACATTGTGCGAAAGTAGTTATATTTATGATAATTACGGTGATTCTATTGGTGATTTAGTCGATGCATTAACAAAAATTGTTGAAATTCACAATGAAGAATTATCATCTAAAACAAGTAATAAAAAAAATATTGCACAAGCTTTATCTTTTCGAAAAATACTACTTGCTAGTATTAAGGATATACGTGTGCTTGTGATAAAAATTAGTGATAGAATGCACAATATGCTTACACTTGATGTTTTAAGTACCAAAAAACAAGTAAAAATATCGGAGGAAACTCTCGTCGTTTATGCACCAATTGCCCATAGACTTGGTATTTCTTCTCTTAAAAATGAATTAGAAGATAAAAGTTTTTATTATATTTTTCCAAATGAATATAAAAAAATCCAGAGTTATATTATGCAAGAAAAGCAAAGTCTTGATTTACGTTTAAATAACTTTACCGAAAAAGTTACGAATTTATTACTTAACAATGGTTTTTTGCGAGATAATTTTAAGATTCAGAGTAGGGTAAAAAGAATGTATTCTATTTACCTTAAGATGCAAAGGAAAGGTATTAACATCAATGAAATGCTTGATTTGTTGGCTATAAGAATCATTGTAAAAAATCCACTTGATTGTTACCGTGCTTTGGGGGTTATACATACCAATCTTAAACCTATTCCATCAAGATTGAAAGATTATATTGCTCTACCAAAAGAAAATGGCTATCAAACATTACACAGCACAGTATTTGATGAAAGTATGGCTTATGAGGTACAAATCCGTACATTCGACATGCATAAAAATGCTGAATTAGGCATTGCTGCACATTGGAAATACAAAACCGGTGGTGTATCTCCAAATACTGCATGGCTACAAAATATGCAATATGACAATAACACTATTGAAGAGTTTTATCAATTAGCAACAAATGATTTATATCGAGAAGATATTATTGTATTTTCCCCAGCAGGTGAAATTTTTACCTTACCTATGGGATCTGTTGTGCTAGATTTTGCGTATGCTGTACACAGTGAAATTGGAGATACAGCTAAAGAAGCTTTAGTGAATCATCAAAAAGCATCGCTTCTACAAAAGTTAAAAAGTGGAGATATTGTGAGAATTATTACAGATCCCAGTATACAAACGCATTGCACATGGATAGATTCTGTAAAAACCTCAAAGGCTAAGAATCATATGAAAATAATATGTAATAATAAAATTAAGGCTATTGATAAAATCGTTGCTGTTAATATTTTGGCAACAATTTTTAATAAGGATCGTAGTATATTTGAAGACTTTATAGCAAAGCATGATCTTAAAAATAAGATTGATCGTGCGGCAAATGATTTAATTTTTTTAAAAGATGTGAAAAATCAAATCAAAACTAAATGTCATATTAATAATAACTTCTTCGCAATGATGAAATTTAGAAGTGTTAAACTTAAACCAATACAATTTGACAACCTTATATTTTATACTAATTTAGGCATCAATGAGGTTACTTTTGATTACTGTTGTCATCCAAAATATGGTGATGCAATTGTTGCAATAAAAAATAACCAAAAAGTTGTTATTCATCATAAACTTTGTGAAAAAGCACGTGAGCTAATAGATAAAGGTGTGCACCAGCTATTTGTAAAATGGATAATGTCTGCTAAAACAAGATACGATATTATTGTAGCTTTTGAAAATAAACAAGGTATTGTTGCTAATTTTTTGCTTGTATTAGCTCGATGCCAATGTAATGTCCTCAAGATAGAATATGATAGCTATAATAATACCTTTGCTCCCTTATGCAAAGTTATTATAGAAACTGATAGAAACGATACGGATAAAATAAAAGAGATATTGCAAAGAAAATATAAAGTTATTAAGTTTTCAAATTTAAAAGATGTCTATCAAGATATATGATGGAAATATGTTTAACTTATCACTATTGTTGTAACTATTTTTTAACAAAAGTCTATATTAAGGAATAATTCATGCCAAAAGAACATACAATAACTCAGTTTTTACAATCTACAAACAGTGATATAGAAGAAAAAGTTTGTTTAGCAATGAAGGAAATCAGTCGTGGTTGTGTTGAATTTATTGGATATGAATACATTGAAACTCTTGTTAGAAGATTCTATATATCAGGTGAACGCTTTATAGTAAAAGCCGGATTTGATCCAACAGCACCTGATTTGCATTTGGGACATTCGGTTATATTAAGAAAATTAGCCATATTACAAGAATATGGTGGTTATGTAAAATTTTTAATTGGTGATTTTACTGCAACAATTGGGGATCCTTCTGGTAAAAATGAAACAAGAAAAGTGTTAAGTTTTGAAGAAGTTGCTCAAAACGCAAAAACCTATGAATCTCAGGTATTCAAGATTTTAAGACGAGATGTAACGGATATTTGTTTTAATAGAGAATGGTTAGGTAAACTTACAAGTGCTGATATTATGAGACTTACAGCTCAATATTCAGTTGCAAGAATGATGGAAAGAGATGATTTTGAAAAACGATTTAAAGAAAAATTACCCATTTCTATTGTAGAATTTATGTATCCACTTTTACAGGGTTATGATTCTGTAATCTTAAATTGTGATATTGAGTTAGGTGGAAACGACCAGAAATTTAATCTCCTTGTTGGACGTTCATTGCAGCGTTCATATCAGTGTAATAAGGAACAAAGTGTTATGACTATGCCATTATTGGAGGGATTAGATGGTATCAATAAAATGAGCAAAAGTCTTAATAATTATATTGGCATTATAGAATCTGCAAATAATATGTATGCAAAAATTTTAAGTATTTCAGATGATTTAATGTGGCGATATTTTGAACTAATTAGTAATAAAAATCTAAATGAGATAGAAGCACTGCGAAATAATGTAAAAAATGGTAGTTTGCATCCAAAAGCGGCAAAAGAAATGTTAGCCCTAGAAATTACCACAGTATTTCACAATTCACATCTAGCTATGAAAGCACAGGATGAATTTAATACAATTTTTAGTAAAAAAAACAATCCAACACATTTGGATTCAATGCATGTACAGTGTGGATCGTGGATTTGCAAAGTTTTAGTAGACTTAAAATTTGCACCATCTAGTTCACAAGCTAGAAGAGATATTAAAGCTGGAGCATTGAGCATTAATCAAGAAAAACAATATGATGAAAATTTTAAGTTTTTACAAGAAGGCGAATTTATTTTAAAGCTTGGTAAAAGAAAATTTGCTAAAATTATTGTTGTCAAATAAAAAATAAGGTAAAATAATGACAAATATCTTTAAAAGTCTAAAAATAGGAAAACATATAATTAAATACCCGATATTTCAGGGCGGTATGGGTGTTGGCATAAGTTGGGACGAATTAGCAGGCAATGTATCGAAAGAAGGTTGTTTGGGTATCATATCAGCAGTTGGAACAGGGTATTATAGAAATATGCAATTTGTTGATAAAATACTCTCAAGCAAGCCATTTGAAGCTATAAATTTTTATAGCAAAAATGCATTAAACGAAATTTTTAAAAATGCAAGAAAAATTTGTGGCAATAAACCACTTGGAACAAATATTTTATATGCCATTAATGATTATGGTAGAGTTGTGAGAGATGCCTGTGAAGCTGGGGCAAATATGATTATTACAGGTGCAGGGTTACCAACAAATATGCCTGAATTTACAAAGAATTTTCCAGAAGTTGCTCTTATTCCCATAATATCATCAGCAAAAGCCTTAAGAATCATTTGTAAAAGATGGAGTGAAAGATATAAACGAATTCCAGATGCAGTCGTAGTAGAAGGACCATTAAGTGGAGGGCATCAAGGATTTAAGTATGAAGATTGTTTCAAAAAAGAAAATCAATTAGAAAATATAGTACCACAGATTGTTGAAGAATCAAAACAATGGGGTAATATACCAATTGTAGCTGCAGGAGGTATATGGGATAGAGACGATATCAATCACATGTTGGCTTTAGGTGCAAGTGGTGTGCAAATGGGTACAAGGTTTTTAGGAACAAAAGAGTGTGATGCGAAAGCATATCAAAAAATTTTACCATATATTAAAAAAGAGGATATAGCATTAATTAAATCCCCAGTTGGTTATCCAGCACGTGCTATAAAAATAGGGGTTTTACGTCGATTAGAAGAAGGAAATGCACCAAAAGTACGATGTATTAGCAACTGTGTTAGCCCATGTGAACGTGGCAAGGAAGCAAAAAAAGTTGGATATTGTATAGCTGATAGTTTAGGTAAGGGGCATCTGGGTAATCTTGATGAAGGATTATATTTTAGCGGTGCAAATGGGTATCGTGTAGATAAAATTATTAGTGTTAAAGAGCTAATTGATGAGCTTACACAACGTTAGGCGAGATTATAATTATGCGCTATATCGTGTTTTTTACGATATTGATGAGTGGAGTGTATGCTGATGTATTACGCATTATTGCCTCTGTTCCATTTGGCAGTTCTAATCTAAGGTTAGAAGCAAACCGAAATATTCAAACTAAAGATATTAGTATACATAAACTTAATGATATAAGCACATTTATTGATATATATGGTGTGTGGACATTGAACGGCAAAAGAGAATATAATTTTCCCAACAAAACACAAATTGTTGTTGCTCAAAATAACAAACAGCGATTAAGAATTCTTATTACACTCACATCGAAAACAGAATTTGATTATACTATTAAAAACAATTTTTTTTATGTTACCATTAAAGAAAAGAAAACATCAAAACAGGTTGTGCCACTTTCTACTTCTAAAAAAAATAATGCTAATGTTGCAAACACAAAAGCACCTCCAGCAAATAAAGTTCAAACATCGAATATAAAACAAACACGGTATACACAAGCTACGCATAACCACAAAAATCAACCTCAACCAATTTTGGTTTCCAAAGCAAAACCAAGTAACAATAAAGATAGTAAAAATAATAAAAAAATTATCATACTTGACCCTGGTCATGGAGGCAAAGATTGTGGAACACAAGGTGTGGCTCAAACATGTGAAAAAACTATTGTTTTAAATGTTGCACGTCTTGCTGCAAAAGAACTAGATAAACGTGGATATATTGTTTATATGACACGGAATAGTGATGTTTTTATCGAATTGCAAAGACGGACAGAAATGGCAAATGAAATTCATGCTGATTTATTTATATCTATCCACGCAAACTCTATGCCAATAGGTTCTACAAAACAACCAAAAGGAGTTGAAACTTATTTTTTATCAACAGCTAGAACAGAAAGAGCAGTGAATGTAGCAGCAAATGAAAATCAGGGGATGGCAGAATATTCTCCGACTACTATTGCTTCTTTTTTAACTTCGCAAAGAATCATAGCTTCAAATAAACTTGGCATGGATATTCAAGCAGGAGTATTAAAACAAATAAAAACAATGTATAATGAAGATCTTGATGGAGGGGTTCGAGAAGGTCCGTTTTGGGTGTTAGTAGGTGCCTTAATGCCATCTATTTTAATTGAAATCGGTTATAATTCCAATCCCATTGAAGCAAAACGTTTAAAAGATGTCAAATATCAATCCCTCATTGCACAAGGTATCGCAAATGGTGTGGATGGTTATATTAATAAAAATCCATAAGACACATTTCTATCGACAATATCTTTTATATAAAATAAGACAACTTATAATCATTTTATGCAAATCAGCTTATAAGACTAAAAAAGCTTGACCCACTGCCACTAAAATAGATGTTGCCATATTGATTTGCCAATTCTTTATAAATCTGCACTAAATTTGGATAAATCTTGCAGGCTGCATTATATAGGTCATTAAGTTGTTCAATATTATAAAGTGATAATAATGTTTTAGAATCTAATGTAAAATCTATAGGGATTTTATGATAATTTATTTGTTGTAAATTATCATATTCTGCATACACTTTAGCAGTATCACATGAAATATTATTACAATGAATTTGAAGTGGTAATATATTTTCAACAAATGGTTTAACAATATCACCAATACCAAAAATATTTGCACTAACAAAACTTAATCGAAATAAGGCATTCATATCATACCTATTCTTTTCAATATTTTTTATATTATTAAAAGAATCCGTGTGATAAAAAAGCTCTAAAACTTGCAATAATAAATCTGGTCTTGTATAACATGAGTAACAAAAAAAAGAGTGGAGTTTTGCTTTTTTTTGTGAATATATAACCACAAAGAATGGAATATCGCTCCCAAGTTCTCTTGCTAATATTAATAATGTTTCTATACTATAATGAAATCTCAATATTTCATTAAATACCAAAAGACTAATTGCAGCATTTGCACTTCCCCCACCAAGCCCTCCACCAATTGGAATACTTTTTTTTACAGCAATAACGATATATTGTTGCTGTATAGTATTTATGTGTGGTGATAGAGATTTTATTGCATCAGTTTTTTGCGAAGATAAAGTAGAAGAATGCAATGATTGTTTATGCAAAATGACATATGCTTTATAAATAAGATTAGATTCTAAATTGCAATTGAAATTTCCTAAAATACATATTTTATAATGTGGATTTATAGCACAGTATTCCTCAAAAATGAAAGAAGTATGATAGTGGGAATTAATACTAGATAAAGTTTGAGTCTTAAAAAATAATATTTCATCATATAAATTTCCCATTGCAAGAACAAATCGAGACGAAATTGTATGCAGTTTTTTCTTCCTCTCGCATATTTTCAATGCTACATTAACCTTTGGGTATGCCTTTGTATATAAAAATTCAGTCATTTCACACCAACACAGTCTATCTTTTTTTGTTCTGCTCTTTTTTAAAAATATCCTTTGCATTGATTTCTTCCGAACGCTTTGTTTTTAATTGTATGCCCAATGCATCTAAAATATCTATACTCATAGCATCTCTAGTGGCTTTCGTATTTTCACTTCTTACAGCCTCTATGAGTTCAGCACGTAAAATTAATGTTTTAGGTGGAGCCTCAAAACCAAGCTTTACATTCCCCTTATCAATACTAACTACTTTGATTATTATATCATTTCCAATCACAATACTTTCTTCTTGCTTTCTGGATAAAATCAACATTTATTAATCCTATTTAAAATGTATTTTACTACTCCATTTTGGAATACTTTAATAATTGCAAAATGACTATCAAAATCTGCCAGCAAAACCTTATATTTTTGTGATACTTGAATATCTTGAAGTTGCAAAGATTCTGATAACTTATGGGTAACATTTTTATTTTGATATAAATGGTATTGAAATTCACTGCTATATGTATTACGATTGTCATATTTTGCAAAAATTTTTGCACATAGATTTGAATCTAACATAAAGCTTGCACCATTTAATGCTTTTTCCCCATATTTTGTGAGACTAATTGTATCATATTTTAAAGCATTTTGAATATCTAATAAAATAAGTTTTATATTTTGCGTAATATTATTGTGGACAATATGAAGCGTAATATAAGAAATAGTTTTAGAATATTTGTTAGCAATATCTTGGCACATGGCATGATAACACAAATCTCCTTCTTGAATCCTCTCCAAATAACATAGACTTCCCTTTATGCCAAGATTATGTGCGATTATTTCACCAATACTTCGGATATAACCTCCTTCACTTACGCATATTTCAAAACTTAAAAATGGATGGTTATATGATAAAATCCTAAAAGCATGAATATATGTTGTTACTTTTGGTCTATCAAACTCCATTTGTTCTCTTGCAAGTTTATATGCACGTACTCCATTAATATGTTTTGCACTAAATTGTGGGATTTCATAAGATATTTCATGATGTAAATTTTCTGTAGCTTTTTTAATTTCCTCTATACTAAATTTTTGTATATCTTTAATTGTAATAACATTTTCTGTATCTAAACTTGCACTTTCTAAACCAAGGAATAATACTGCCTTATATAACTTATATCTTTTATCAATATGTGGTAGCAATTTAGTGGCACCATTAATACCAAGTATAAGCTGCCCTCTAGCAAAAGGATCAAGTATTCCTGAAAAACCTATTTTTTTTACATTAATTCCTTGTTTTATTAAAGCTTTTTTTATAGCATTAATGAAATTTGCACTTGAAATATTGGGAAGCTTATAGACCAATGCTAAGAAATTATTTTGCAACAGATTGTTTGACAAAAAATACCTTTATTTTAAATATCAATTCTTTATATTTTACTATATATTTGGTTATAATTGCTTTAAGATTAACAAAACGGAGTTGCTTTGCTCATGGAAATTCAAGGTAATGAACTAATTTTATACGATGATAGTTTAATTATTTCAAAAACAGATTTACATGGATACATTACGTATGCAAATATTGATTTTATTAAATTTAGTGGATATACAGAAGAAGAATTAATTGGAACGAATCATAATATTATTAGACATCCTCTTATGCCTAGAATTATCTTTAAGGTTTTATGGGATACTATTAAAAGTGGAAAAGAAATAAATGCTTTCGTTGTGAATCAAAATAAAGATAAATTTGATTATTGGGTATATGCTAACATTACCCCATCTTTCAATAATCAAGGAAAAATTGTTGGATACTATTCAGTGAGAAGAAAGCCAAATAAAAAAGCTATACCAATAATTCGTGATATATATACCAAACTTTTACACACCGAACAAGAAGCAAAAAGCAAAGGAGAAAATGATATAGAAGCAAGTCAAAAATTATTTGCACAAATGCTGAATAATATAAGTATGAATCACCAAGCTTTTTTTATTACCTTACAGAAAAATGGGGTACTGTCATAAATTTATGATTTAGCTTAATGCAACATTGATACCGCTTTGTATTACTGCAAAACGTCAAATTATAAAATTAAATTATTTCACTAAAATCTTTGCAATTAGATTGCAATAAAATAAACACTTTTTGTCCTTACTATACATTTATTAATGATTGTCTATATGTAAAAGCGTTTACAACAAAAAAATAAATACTAACTGTTATTTTTTTATTTCTTATAATTATTGCTAATTTTTTTGTTACAATGTTAGATTAATTTTGTTTGAAAGTCATCAGGAAGGTTATATGAAGCAACAAGACTTTATTAGGATAGAAGGTGCAAAAGAAAATAATCTCAAAAATCTCAATTTACAGATTCCGAAAAATAAACTTGTTGTCTTTACAGGTCTTAGCGGAAGTGGAAAAAGTACTCTTGCCTTTGAAACTCTTTATGCTGAAGGACAGAGACGTTATATAGAATCTTTATCTAGTTATGCTAGACAATTTTTAGATAAAGTGGGGAAACCAAACGTAGATAAAATTGAAGGATTAACTCCAGCTGTTGCAATAGATCAAAAAACGACTTCAAAGAATCCTCGTTCTACGGTAGGTACAATTACCGAAATATATGATTATTTGCGATTGCTATACGCACGTATTGGGATTCAACATTGTCATATTTGTGGAGATAAAATTAGTTTTATGTCAGCAACAGACATTATTCATGAAGTTTTAAAAATACCACAAGATTCTACAATCATCATTTATGCCCCGTTAGTAAAAGAAAAAAAGGGAAGTTTTCATGATAAGATTGAAACTTTGCGTTCTAAGGGGTATATACGAGCAAAAGTCGATGGCGTTATGGTTCGCCTTGATGAAGAAATCCACCTTTCAAAGACAAAAAAACATACCATATCGCTTGTAATGGATAGAGTTATGCTAAAGCAAGAAAATCACGCAAGAATAGCAAGTGCTATTGAAAATGGGTTAAAAGAATCATATGGTGAAATAGAAATTGAGATTCTAAACAACAATTATGACAATACAATCATACATTTTAGTGAACATTGTGCTTGTTTTAAATGCAAAGTAAGTTTTGAAGAGTTAGAGCCTTTGTGTTTTTCTTTTAATTCTCCAAAGGGTGCATGTAAGGAATGTGGTGGTCTTGGGATGAAGTATGCATTTGATATAGATTGCATTCTGAATAAATATGAACCACTAAATAAAGGAGGTATCAAATTTATATTTGGTTACAATAAAAATTATTACTCTGCCTTATTTGAAGGATTTTGTAAAACATATAATATTAAACCAAATAATACTTTTATGGAATTATCCAATGAAGTTCAAAATGCTTTATTGTATGGTAGTTTGCAAGAAATAACTATTCAGTGGAAAAACTCTACAATACAGCAAATTTGGCGAGGTATTTTACAGATTGCACTAGATGCATTAAAGGATGATGCAGCAGATTATATGGTAGAAAAAATTTGTTCAGCATGCAATGGCAATCGCCTTAATCCACAATCTTTAAGTGTGAAGATAGCAAATAAAGGTATTGCTGACATCATTACTATGTCGATTCAGCAGTGTTATGATTTTTTTAATGAGGAAGCCCATTTTGAATATCTCACTCAACAACAAAAACAAATTTCTCATTTGATTTTAAAAGAAATTAGAGAAAGATTGTTTTTTCTTTATGATGTTGGTCTTGGTTATTTAACATTGCATCGCGATGCAAGGAGTATTAGTGGCGGAGAAAGTCAAAGGATTCGTATCGCAAGTCAAATTGGAAGTGGATTAACGGGTGTTATGTATGTCCTTGATGAACCAAGCATAGGATTACACGAAAGAGACACCATAAAACTTATCAAAACACTAAAAGCATTACAACAAAAAGGCAATACATTAATTGTAGTAGAGCACGATAGAGAAACCATTATGAATGCCGATTTCATTGTAGATATTGGTCCCGGTGCTGGAATTTATGGAGGAGAGATAGTTTTTAGTGGCAGTCTGAAAAAATTATTACAGACACAGACCACATCAGCTCAATATCTTAATGGAAATAAGCAGGTCCATTATCCTTTTTATAGAACACAAAAACAATGGATACAAATGAGTGGAGTTGTTATACATAATCTCAAAAATGTAAGCGTAAAAATTCCATTGTCAAATTTTGTATGTGTAACGGGTGTAAGTGGTAGCGGTAAAAGCTCTCTTATTTTACAAACACTTTTACCAGTTGCACAAGAATTGTTAAATCATAAAAAAAAGACTAAAGCACATAATGGAGTTGAAATTAAAGGTTTAGAAAATCTTGATAAGGTTATTTATTTGGACCAAAGTCCAATAGGACGTACACCGCGTAGTAACCCCAGCACATATACGGGATTAATGGATGATATACGCAATCTTTTTGCAAATACTAAAGAAGCCAAAATACGTGGCTATAATATTGGTAGATTTAGTTTTAATGTAAAAGGAGGGAGATGCGAAAAGTGTCAAGGTGAAGGAGAAATTAAAATTGAAATGCACTTTTTGCCTGATGTCATGGTGCAATGTGATAGTTGTAGTGGGAATAGATATAACTCACAAACACTTGAAATCACTTATAAAAATAAAAATATTGCAGAAGTATTAAATATGAGTGTGGATGAAGCAATAGAATTTTTTATTAAAATACCGAAAATTTACAATCGCCTAAAAACATTACAAGCTGTAGGTTTAGGTTATATTACTTTGGGACAAAGTTCTCTCACTTTAAGTGGTGGTGAAGCACAGCGAATTAAATTAAGTAAGGAACTCAGTCGCAAAGACACTGGTAAAACGCTTTATATTCTTGATGAACCTACAACAGGATTGCATTTTGCTGATGTTGATAAATTAGTAAGTGTCTTGCATCATCTAGTAGAACTCGGAAATTCTGTTGTAATAATAGAACATAATCTTGATGTAATAAAAAATGCAGATTATATTATAGATATGGGACCAGAAGGGGGAAGTGGAGGTGGTCAGATAGTAGACTGTGGAACTGTGCAAGAAATAATACAAAAGAAAGATAAGAGTGGAAGCTATACAGCTCATTTCTTAGCTAAATATATGAAAACCTTGTAAAATATTTTTTATAAAACACTTCTTGGTATAATTCTTTTTATTAACAACATATTAAATGGTATATTGTTAATTTCCATTTATATACCTATGAAATTACAAACCATCAAAGTCTATCTCAATGCCACCATTTTTCTTCTAAGATAAGCAATTTTACTTTGTAAAGGTAACTCTTTTGGACACACATCATGACATGCAATAAGACTCATGCAGCCAAATACACCATCATCATTACCAATTAATTCATAATAATCTTCATCCGTACGTTCATCATGAGGATCTATCATAAAACGGACAATCCTATTCATACCAGCTGCACCAACAAAATCATCTCTCATAACTTTTGTAGCACAACTAGCAATGCAACAGCCACACTCAATGCATCTATCAAGTTCAAAAACTTCATCTGCTACTTCTGGTTCAATAGGCATTTCAAGCTTAGAAATATCCGGTTTATGCTGTGTGTGAATCCAGCTTTCAACACGTTTTGTCATACCAGCAAACCATTCTCCCGTATTAACACTCAAATCTTTAATGAGTTTAAAGGCAGGTAATGGCATAAGAGTAATTACACCATCAGGAAAATCTTGTGTGAGAGTTCTGCATGCGAGTCTTGGTCTTCCATTAATCATCATACCGCAACTTCCACAAATTCCAGCACGACATACAAAATCAAAACTTAAATCAGGGTCTTGCTGTTCCCTAATCATACCCAATGCAATAAACACAGTCATGGAATGTGCTTCCTCAACCTTATATTCTCTAAAGTGTGGCTTTGACGTAGCACTTTGGGGATCAAATTTTAAAGCTCTTATCGTTATAATTCTTCCTTTTTCTTGAGTACTCATTATTTATCTCCTAATCTTTGGTTTTTTGCTTTATAGTGAGGTTGCAAATTAAATGGCATTAAAGCCTCTTGCAATTCATATCTATCTCCACCCTTTCCCTGTATTTCTTGTGTGATTCTATCAATTTCAGCTTGTCTTTTAGCACTATTTGGATGCTCAATAATCATACCTTTAGCACCATAGCCTCGAAATCCTGGTGCTATCTCCATTTTCATAATATCCAACTCTTCATAGGTTACAGTTGGAAGAGTTTGGTCTGGATTCTCCCATCCTGTTAAAGTCCTTTTAAGCCAATTCTCATCGTCTCTTTTTGGATAGTCCTCTCTAGAATGTGCTCCTCTAGATTCTGTTCTATCTAGTGCCCCTTTTGCAACACAAAGTGCTATTTTTAACATTCTAGGGGTACGATATGCATCTTCTAATTCCGGATTATTATGAATCTTTTTGTTTCTTACATGAATATTTTTACTACGTTTATATAACTCTTCTAATTTATTAACTGCTTTTTGTAAGCTTTTTCCTTCGCGGAAAATACCAACATCATTATCCATAATATCTTTCATAGCATTCTTAAGTTCATAGACATTCTCTGTACCCGAATTATTCAACAAAGAAGCGATATAATTTTCTTCTTTTTTAATAAAAGACTCAATGGTAGAAGTTTGTATGTCAATTTGAGCATTTTGACAATGTTCTGTGAAATAGCCACCAATAATCATACCTGCTACAACAGCCTCACTGACAGAATTACCTCCCAATCTATTAAATCCATGCAAATCCCAACAAGCTGCCTCACCAGCTGCAAAAAGCCCTTTAAGATAAGATTCGCCTTTATAATTTGTACGAATACCTCCCATAGAATAATGTTGCATTGGTCTAACTGGAGCCCATTTTTCTGCAGGATCTAAACCAGCAAAAGTTTTACAAATATCTTGAACATCTCGTAAATTCCTTTCTACATGAGCTCTTCCAAGAATTGCAATATCAAGCCATAAATGATCCCCGTATGGAGACTTTACTCCCTTACCATTGCGAATATGTTCAAGCATTCTTCGTGAAACAACATCACGACTAGCAAGTTCCTTTTTTTCAGGTTCATAATCAGGCATAAAACGATATCCATCAACATCTCGCAAAATACCTCCATCACCTCGACATCCCTCTGTAAGTAAAATACCACTTGGAACAAGTGGAGTAGGGTGAAACTGCACGGCTTCCATATTGCCAAGTTTTGCGACACCAGTTTCCATAGCTAAAGCTGCTCCTATTCCTTCGCATATAACGGCATTGGTTGTATTGCGATAAACCCTACCATATCCACCTGTTGCAATAAGGGTACCTTTTGCAATATAAGCCGATAATTCGCCAGTAATCAAATCTCTCACAACCGCACCGTAACACCTACCATCTTTATGTATAATTGAAACAGCTTCTTTTCTATCTTGAATATCTACACCAAGTTTATAAGCTTCATTTGCTACCGCGTAAAGCATTGTGTGTCCGGTAGCATCTGCAGTATAACATGTTCTCCATTTTTTCGTTCCACCAAAATCACGCGAATGGATATAACCATGTCTAAAATCATCTTCTGTGATAGTAACCTTTTCACCATTAATAACAGCGGGTCTATCTCCTTTTTGAATCCTAGTCCAAGGAACACCAAATCCAGCTAATTCTCTAATAGCTTTTGGTGCTGTTGTAACAAACATTCTTGCTACGTCTTGATCACATCCCCAATCACTACCTTTTACAGTATCAGCAAAATGCAAATCTTCATTATCTCCATCGCTTTTTACTGAATTACCCAAACTTGCTTGCATACCACCTTGTGCAGCTGCAGAATGACTTCTCTTAACTGGAACTAAACTCAAAACTATAACATTTAGTCCTTCTTGTTTAGCGGCAATTGAAGCTCGCAACCCTGCTAATCCACCACCTATGATTAAAGAATCACAATATACTACTTCCATTATATCTTCCTTGTTTGAAATTATTTGCTTGAATTATATTTAGCAATTATAATAGCTTTATTTGCCATATCTTCTGATAAAGTCATATGTTGATGTGTGCCATACTCTTTTGCATCATGCTCTTTTGCATCATGAATATCTTTAAAATCATGTTTAACACCTATACCAACATAAGCATAAAAAGTCGCTAAACCCAAAACAATAAAAAATACACTCATTGCCCATTTTATATTTCTTAATCCTTTGATACCGAGTCCTTCAAACCAACCCCATTTAATACAAAGTCTATATAATCCGATAGAACCATGTAACTCAACAGCAAAAAGCAATACAATATAGAGCAACCAAAAGTGTTGACTTACAAATCTAAATGCAGAAGCATTCGGTCCAATTGTATCGGGCTGTGTAAACATAATATACAAATGTACGCTCGCTAAGAAAAACATAACAAAACCAGTAGCCGCTTGAATAAACCATAAACTAGTATCACTATGTTTCATAAGATGTTTATGTGCACGTAATGCCAGAAATTGTCGATAATTTATTGGAAATTTCCTCATTGCTAAGAAAGCATGAGCTACAAAAACAATAAATACAAAAGCTGCTACACCGCTTACTATTCTTGGTTCTCCTGCAGCAATAAAGATACTGCCTTCAAAAAATTTTGTAACTTTGTACATAATTTCAGGACTAATAAGTATGCTAGACACAAAAAACATGTGTGCTATCATAAATATTCCCAAAAACAATCCAGTTGCACTTTGCCACCAATCTAGTCTAGCAGGCATTCTACTTTTTTTACGTTCTGGAGTGATTCCTAAATACCCTTCTATCACTTTATCTTCTTGCATTAAGCCTCCCTTAAAAATTATATGGATTACCATACATTAATGATAATGTGTAATAATGTTGGGTTTTTTACACAATTATCTACACCTGAATTATAAAATATATTTACTTTGAATATCTTTGTTTTAATCTTTTTTGATTATTTTCTTAAATTTATGTGTAAAAAATACACAATCTCATTTTTTCAATAATTAAGCATATTATTTAATTACTTATTGAATTTAATTTCATATTTGTTGTTGTATTTATATTTGCATAGTTCGTATGTATTCACAAAGTTTTAGGCTGATATTAAATTTCGTATCTTTTATTTGTGTTTGAGAATCTTTTGTTAAAAAATACATTTCATTAGATTCGTTACCAAAACTCATGTTATCTTCTGAAATTATGTTAAGACACACCATAGCACATTTTTTGGAATCAAGAATTTGTCTCGCATAAGATAAGGCATTTTTACTATCACATTCTGCTTTAAAAGCTATTTTGACAAGATTTTTATAATTTAACGATTGGAGAATGTCAATATTTTGTTTCAATTCTATCAACATTTTCTCGCCCAAATCTTGTTTTTTTAATTTGCCACTCTTTTGCAAAGGAATATAATCACTAATTGCAGCAACCATAAAAAGATATATTGGAGAATTATCGTTATTATAAGATTCTGAAGTTTCTTTATTCTGTTGAATGCGGTACATCGTAGTATTAATAGTATGCAAATAGTCTTGAGAAGAAAAAACATGTGATACATTAACGCTTTTTGGCAATTGTATAGGAGTTTGTGAGCTAATGAAATATACATTTGCCCCTAAGTAATATAATGCCAACACAAGATAAGAGGCTTGTAGTCCACTAGAATGATTGCTAATGCAACGTATAGAATCTATATTTTCTTTACTACCACCACCAGTAACAATAACATTTACGTTGTGCCAATATGCTTGAGTCATTAAAAGTCGCTTTGTTTGAAAAATAATTTCATTAATATCTGCCATTGCACCATTGCCGTTATCACCACAAGCCAGATTTCCATCTACTGCTGGAATAAGGTGATAAGCGTATCTTTGTAGAGTTTCTATATTTTTTTGTATTATTGGATTATGAAGCATAAAAGTATTGGCACTTGTGGCAAGTATTTTAGGAATATCGGGTAAGGCTAGGGCAGTAGAGAGATAAACATTATCTGCTATTCCATGTGCCAATTTACTTATACTATTTACACTTATTGGTGCAAAAATAGCTATATCAGCCCATTTGGCATAGCTAATGTGATTGCAATAATTTGTTTCTCCTTGCACCCAACATTCATTTTCATCATGCAAAACTCTGTGTCCACTCAATACTTCAAAACTTAATATAGTAATAAATTTTAGAGCATGTTTCGTTGCAACAATTCGCACTTCTGCACCTTCCTTACGTAATAAGCGAATAAGTAGCAGTGTTTTGTATATCGCTATAGAGCCACTTACAAAAATAAGAATTTTTTTAGATTGCAACATAGTTTCTCCTTTAACACTATACTTGAAATTTTAAATCAAAATATTGTAGCGATAAATTAAGTATACTTAGAACACAGTTTATCAACAATTTTATGTTAGAATATCGTGTAAATAAGGATAATAAATGAATGAAATAATTCTAAAAGTAGAATCTCTTAACAAAAACTATGACACATTACAAGCATTAAGTAATATTAATTTTGAGTTAAGGCGTGGGGATATATTGGGTTTATTAGGGAGAAATGGGGGAGGTAAAACAACGTTAATTAAAATTCTTACCTCTATGATTGCAGATTATGATGGTAGTATTATTTTTTTAGGTTCATCATTACGTGATAGAACAAAATTAATTTTTTTCAAAAATAATATGGCTTACTTACCAGATAGGGACTTTTTATTTCCAAATATGACTCCAAAAGAATCTATAACTTTCTTTGCTGATTTCTTTACTGATTTTTGTGGTCAGAAAGCTTTTGAAATTTTGTCTAGACTCAATATCATTCCTACACAAAAAATTGGCACAATGTCAAAGGGTGAAGCAGAAAAAGTGGGTATAGCGTTAATTTTGGCACGTCACACAAATCTTTATGTATTCGATGAACCTTTGGCTGGAGCAGATATAATTAGTCGTGATGAAATATTTAAAATCATTCGAGAATATTGTAGTCATGGTGCAACTATAATTGCTACACATCTTATTTCGAGCGTGGAACATATAATAAACTGTGCCTTATTTCTAAACAAAGAGTGTATGGCATATGGGACAAAAGAAGAGCTTTTATATGGTTTTGATAATTTAGAAAATAGTTTTAGATATTATGCTACAGGTTCTAATATCAAACCATGAAAAAAATAATAGAATATTGGGATAAAGAGTGAATATGAGTATAGACAGCAATACTAAAAAAAATGAAGCAAATCAACAACATACCAATAACCAATTTATCACTTTGTTATATAATATTGTTAAGATTTGTAAACATGAATTTCTAATGTCAAGAATATTAGTCGTCATTAGCCTTATTATTGCATTGTGTATTGTACTATTGGCACTAAGTAGCAATGGTAAAATGCTTTATTACTCTAGTATTATAATTTTTACAAGTTTTGCTTTTTTGATTTTCGGAATCAGTTATTTTCTAAGTATTGCCATGAGTTTTTATCACGGTATTTTTGGAAAATATGCATATCTCACCCACTCTTTACCTATAACATTGGATTCCATCTTATTTGCAAAAATTTTCGTATTCATGTTGTGGTCTCTTGTCCTTATTGCAGAATCATGTGCACTTGGTTTTGTGTTATACAATAGTGTAGAATATTTTAAAATATTGAAAATAAATATATCAGATATATTATTTACAATATGCAATTGGTTTAGCTGGACATTATTTGAGATTACCTATATCTTTATGATAACAGCACTGGTGCATCGTAAAAAAAGCTTTCTATTTCTTCATGGAATCATTATATATTTTGCTATAAAAATACTTTTAAGTATTCTTCTTATCACATTTATTGATAAGACAAATATTGATATAACTAGAAATATTTATATTATTATGCCTCTCGTGTGCAGCATAGTATGGTATATGGTTTGCAAATATATTTTAGTGTATAAATTAAATTTGTAATAAGATTACACAATATAAAATCATGTTTGTACTAAATTATTTAAATATTTATTTAATTTTTTCGTGCCATACGCCTACGCTCGGTGGGATCGAGATATTTCTTGCGGATTCTGATATTTAGAGGGGTAACCTCTAGTATCTCATCGTCCTCTATCCATTCTAGTGCTCTCTCTAGGGTCAAATCCCTTGGTGGCACGAGCTTGATTGCATCATCGCTCCCACTTGCACGCATATTGGTCAAATGCTTGGCTTTAATTGGATTGACATCTAAGTCATTATCCCTGCTATGCTCACCAATAATCATACCCACATAGACTTTAGTCTGTGGTGCGATAAATAGCACACCGCGTTCTTGGATATTAAAAAGTGAGAATCCTGTCGCCTCGCCATTTTCCATGGAGACAAGTGCACCATTTTTGCGAGATTCTACATTGCCACTAAAGGGACGAAACTCCAAAAAAGAATGGTTCATCACACCCTCGCCCTTGGTATCAGTCAAAAACTCACTTCTGTATCCGATAAGCCCACGCGCGGGTATCTCAAACTCTAGCCGTGTATAACCATCGCCCATTGGATTCATCGCTTTCATCTCGGCTTTGCGTTTGCCTAATCGCTCGATAATCGCTCCGCTAAAATCCTGTGGCGTATCAATCACTAGATGTTCAAAAGGCTCTAGCTTTAGCCCATTTTCTTCTTTGATAATCACTTCTGGGCGTGATATGCTAAACTCAAAGCCCTCACGCCGTAGATTCTCAGCTAAAATCGTGATTTGTAACTCCCCACGCCCTGATACGCGGAATTTTCCCTCACCCATTTCCTCGCATTTCATCGCGATATTTGTCTGCATTTCTTTAAGTAGCCTGTCTTTAAGCTTATTAGCCGTTACATGTTTGCCCTCTAGTCCTGCAAGCGGGCTATCATTGACTGCGAAATACACGCTCATCGTAGGCTCTTCTAGGTGCATAGGATCAAGCGGCATAGGATTAGCAGGATCGACGATAGAATCTCCCACATCAATGGTATTAAACCCTGCTATTGCCACGATATCCCCAGCTTGAGCGGATTCTATCTCGGTGCGTGCAAGCCCTAAAAATCCAATGAGTTTTGTGATCCTGCCATTTTCTTTCTCGCCATCGCTTTTAGCAAGCATCACATTTTCACCTTTTTTGACCTTGCCATTAAACACGCGTGCAATGCCGATTTTGCCCACATAGTTATCATAATCTAGTGTGAAAATCTGCATTTGCAGAGGAGATTCACTACTGCCACTAGGTGCAGGGACATATTCTAAAATCGCTTCAAAAAGCGGCTCTAGATTCTTTTTCTCATCATCAAGATTCTTAATCGCATAGCCATCACGCGCCGCAGCATAGATCACCGGAAAATCCAGCTGATAATCGCTCGCTTCCATCGCTACAAAGAGGTCAAAAACCTCATCTACCACCCTATCTGGCTCGGCAGCGGGTTTGTCGATTTTATTGACTACAACAATAGGGCGGATACCAAAGCTCAAAGCCTTTTTGACGACAAACTTCGTCTGTGGCATAACGCCTTCTTGCGCATCGACAAGTAGCAGCACGCCATCGACCATTTTTAGCACACGCTCGACCTCTCCGCCAAAGTCTGCGTGTCCGGGTGTATCGATAATATTAATCTTTGTGCCTTTGTAGTTGATAGCGGTGTTTTTAGAGAGGATTGTGATACCTCGCTCACGCTCTAGGTCGTTAGAATCCATAACGCGTTCATCGATTTGCTCACGCTCACTAAATGTGCCTGATTGAGTAAGTAGTCCATCGACTAATGTTGTTTTGCCATGATCGACATGGGCTATAACAGCGATATTTCGTATGTTTTGCATAATATTTCCTTGAATCAAATTACAACAATGGATACAAATTAATGTTGGATTGTAACACAGATTAGATTAATACTTGCAGAAATTCAGTAATTTCTGCTATTTTTGGGGAGCTTAAGTACTTTTACATTCTAAAACACTTACAAAGTGATAAGTGGAGTTATGCCGCCTCTAACATATGTATTTTGTTCCACTAAAGGCTGTATATTTTTCCCTTGTATATGAATATGTAATATACCATTATTAAGGAAACCTATTTTTTCTAAAAACAAAGCCTCTGTTTTGGCAAAACGTAATCCACAAATACGTAATAATCTTGGTATAACTTTAATCTTTATTTCTAATTTTTCATCTTTAAAGATTGTATTTGCCTTCAAAGTACTATATGCACCTAATTCTTCAGATAATTTGCTATTACGATAAAAGTAAAAACCATGATGTTGCATAATTTCTATGTTAAGCAAATCACTGGGTGCATAGATTCTACCATTAAATTTTGGCTTTATAATAATTTCTATAGCATCATGTTGTTGCATTATTTTTGTAATTTTTCCATTAATAGGAGACACAACGGCATTTGGTATAGTTGGATTAATAACTTTAGAACTACAAAAAAAAAGCCAACCTAACAATATAATAAACGTAGCAACTGTCAAAATATAAAAATTACAATATAAAGCAATCAAACCTATAATGATGATTAGATATGCACCTTGTTTGCTTTCTGGTTCGATAATACGCATACTTAATCCTTATGAGAATATGTATTGAATTTTCTTTACAATTATAGATTATAACTAAAATTATTGTAGAAGATGCTTAACTGTCTGCGTTAATATTTAAAAACAATTGAATTGTTGTCTAAAGATAGACAAAAATGTAATAATATTAAATTTTCATATTAGATATGGCTATGATTGTTTCATCAATTTATTAAATGAGGTTTATAATGGAATATCAAAAAATCGCAAATGAAATCCGCTTTTTTTGTGCAGATATGGTGCAAGAGGCAAATAGTGGACATCCTGGAGCACCTATGGGATTGGCAGATATTGCGGTTATCTTATCGCAACATATCTCTATCAATCCAAGCGAACCACATTGGATTAATAGAGATAGGTTGGTTTTCAGCGGTGGACATGCAAGTGCTTTGCTTTATGTGCTATTGTATGTGTGGGGATATGATATATCTTTACAAGATTTATATGATTTTAGAAAAATTAATTCCAAAACACCTGGACATCCAGAATACAAACATACACAAGGTGTAGAAATCACAACCGGACCGTTAGGGCAGGGTGTTGCCAATGCAGTTGGTTTTGCAATGGCAGCAAAAAGAGCTCAAAACATATTGGGGAAAGAAATTATTGATCACAAAATTTATTGTTTTTGTGGGGATGGAGATTTACAAGAAGGTGTGAGCTATGAATCTTGTTCTCTAGCTGGACATCATAGGTTAGATAACCTAATCCTTATTTATGATAGCAATAATATTAGCATTGAGGGAGACATTGGCATTGCTTTTAGTGAAAATGTGCGAACAAGATTTGAAGCACAAGGCTTTTTTGTATTAGAAATTAACGGGCATAATTACAATGAAATAGATTTTGCATTACAACAAGCAAAGAAATCAGAAGCCCCCACGCTTATTATTGCAAAAACAAAAATTGCTAAAAATGCTTACAAATTAGAAGGTAGTCATCACGCACACGGTGCTCCATTAGGGAGAGATATTATACAAGAGAGTAAAAAAAAGTTAGGATTAAGTCCCAAAACTTTCTATCTAAGTTATGATACAAAAGCATACTTCACACATGTTAAATTACGAGGAGAACAAAATTATCAAGAATGGCAAAAAAAATTACAAAATTCTAAGAGAAAAAATATTTTAGAATCTTTATTGCAAAAAGATCATTCAAGTATAGTATTTCCAGATTTTTCCAAAAGATATGATGAAACTCAACAAAAAATTAACAACTATGTTACTTTACATATCACAAACTCAATGGCTACACGTTCAAGTAATGCCGCAATTCTCAACGCAATTGCAAAGGCCAATATTGGTTTTATGGGAGGAAGTGCTGATTTAGGACCAAGCAATAATACAACAATTATCGATTCTGACGACTTTCCAAATGGTAAAAATTTACACTTCGGAATAAGAGAGCATGCTATGGGAGCAATTAGCAATGCTTTTGCAAATTATGGTATTTTTACTCCATATTGTGCCACATTTTTCGCTTTTAGTGATTATCTGTCACCAAGCATTCGCATAGCAAGCCTTATGAATGCTCAAATTTTTTATATTTTTACTCATGATTCTATCGGTGTTGGAGAAGATGGTGCGACACATCAACCAATTGAGCAATTAAGTCATTTTAGAGCCATGCCAAATCTTCTAAATTGGAGACCAGCAGATGCAAATGAAAATGTATGTGCATGGAAAAATGCACTTAAAATCAAAAAACCACAAACCTTTATTCTCACACGTCAAAATTTACCAATTATAGAATCACCATATATTACAACTGATAATGTTGGAAAGGGGGCGTACATTATTTCACCCTCTCAATATACTCACATTACCCTAACACTTTTAGCAAGTGGTAGCGAAGTATCTTTGGCTATCAAGGCACAACAAAAACTTGAAAGCAATAATGTAGCTACTCAAGTTGTCTCTATGCCGTGTTATGATTTACTTATTGAACAAGATGAAAAATATGTTAAAGATTTATTTAAAGATTCCAAAGTTTTAGGTATTGAAGCATTGAGAAGCTTTGAGTTATATCGCTATGCAAATGATATAATATGTATGCAGGGTTTTGGAGCAAGCGGAAAGGGAAATTTACTATTTGAAAAATTTGGATTTAATGTTGACAATATATGCAATAAGGCACAAAGTTTATTATAGTATTAAACTAACAAATAGTAGCCATTTGTTAGTTTAATAAATTAAAAATATATGAAAACTTAAATTTTCAAATTTTTATTTTTAACTCCCTATTCTGTTCAGTTGTTAAAGAATATACATTAGCTTTATATATGCTATCATAATGTATTCTATTTTATAAAATAAAGTTCACAGTTTATGTTGTATCAAAATCAAAATAAATCAACTCCACACATCCAATCCAAGATAAGAGCCTTACAAACACTTTATTTACGTTCTCTACTTGGAGATTGCTATGTTGACATGAATGAAATTGCATTACTCCATACATCAATATCAATAAAATTTGATATAAATATCAATAATCAAAATTTTAGTAAATCCAAAAAATCCAAAGATATAAAAACAATTGAAGAAGAATTCTGTTTGATTCACAAAATGATACTTAATTGCAAAATGTGTAATATATCAAAAATGGTAAAAGATCGAGAAAGATTTGTGGGTTTTTTCCCAACAAACTATAAACATAATAATCTTCCAAAAATAGCTCTTATTGTAGAAATATTGCGACTACAAAATATAGATAACAATACAATGCTTAATAATTCAATTAATAATCTTGAAGACAATGAAAATAATCGAATGCTTTTAAAAATCATTGAAAGCTTTAATTCTTGTCAAGCAAATGTATTTGTTTTATCCTTATTTAAATGTGTAGAAACTGGAACAAATCAAATGATTACCACACAAACTTATACACAATCCTTAAGTCACGAAGGTAAAATCTGTAAAAACTATTTGTTATTGCAATTAGAACATATGGATTATGCAGTTTTTTTTGGACAACATTTATGTAGTCTTTTTTTTAGATATTCCCTATGTGAAGTAAGTGGGAGATTGCTTGAATATTATACATCAAACAATAAAAAAATTATAAGCATTTGTGTTCCAAACATATCACAAATGATAGCTAATCCAACTTTAAAAAAAGAAGCTACAATTGATATTGCATTGTTAAAAAATGCAATGAAGCTATAGAAATACATGATAGACTTAAAAATTTTTAAGAATTAAAATATGAGTATTTCAAAATTACAAAAAAACAATATGAAAACTTTAGTTTGAAATAAGTAGATCACATAAGAAAGGAGTATATTACATAAGTCAAAATATTGATATTATGTATTTAGAATTAATATTGTGAATTTGATAGAAAAATGAAAGACAATATTACAATAGAAATAATGATAAACAATATCTACTGTAAATATCACATATATTTTATGATTTTAAAATTTTAATCAATTACTATCAAAAATTATCTCATAAGAACATTTTTCAAAAAAAAAAAAATAAAATAATAATAACATCTAAGTTCTATTGTTTCTCTACAATCAACATGATACATATCATTGTATAAACTATTTTATTGCTATTCATTCTCCACTAATATTTTCAATATAAAATTCTAAGCGATAAACATATCATTGTTTTAAACAAGCAAGTGCGTACTTTTTTCCAAGTTCATAGGCTTTTTTGTTCACATCGACAACTTTTGCTGGAACTTTGCTTAACATTGTTTCAACAACCAAATCTTCTGCCACACAATTTGTAAAAGCAACAGTTGCAGCCAAAGCAACGACACTTTGTGTAACAACATTCCCAACTTCTTCTTTTGCTATGGTAATAATTGGGATTTCATATATCTTAAATTTTTCTCTATCTTCATCGGTAGGCTTAACCAAATTTGGCTCCAATACCATAATACCCCCTTTTTTAATACCTGCTTTAAATATGTCATAACTCATTTGAGCCACAGATAACATAAAATCAATATTACCATCCATTGCATAAGGATATAAAATTTCTGCACTATCTAATAAAATATCTACTTTAGTAGGACCACCTCGAACTTGACTGGTATATGTAGAAGCTTTTACACCATAGCCACCACCACGTATTTTTGCTTCAGCCAATATTTCACCAGCCAATAACACTCCCTGTCCTCCAACACCAGTAAATCGTAGTTGATGTTCCATTATTGTCCCCCCTTTTTTGCGGTAATTTGGGCTTTATAATCTGCATAAGCTTGACAATATTCTAAAATTTCAGTATCTTGTTTCAAAATACCTGTTGGAAATTTTTCTTTCTTATCTTCAGATGATAATTGATCATATTTATGTTTTGGTAAAATTCTAGTATCAAGCCATTTCAACATGTCTGTTGCCTCAACCATTTTATTTTTTCTTCCTAAATTTACATGACAATTTGAATGAATATCAAAAAGACTAAAACCTTTATGTTTAAAACCTTCAATCATTATTTTTTCAATTTTTTTAGGCTCCAAGATGCTTTCTCTTGCTACAAATGTTGCTCCAGCAGCAATAGCCAATTCGCAAACATCAAATTGATTGTCATAATTTCCACCTGGTGTAGTAACAGTCCAAAACCCTTTTGGTGTCGTTGGAGAAGTTTGGGAATTGGTTAATCCATAAATAAAGTTATTGACAATAATATGATTAATATCAATATTTCTGCGACATGCATGAATAGTATGGTTGCCTCCTATAGCCAAACTATCTCCATCACCACTCACAACAATGACATGCTTATCTGGATTTGCTAATTTAATCCCAGTTGCATAAGCCAAAGTTCTTCCATGTGTTGTATGAACGGTATTGCAATTTACATAGGAACTCATTCTACCACTACAACCAATACCACTTACCAGACAAACATCATCCATATTCCAACCAACTGCGTCAATAGCCCGAATAATACTTTTAAGTATTACGCCATCACCACAACCCCAACACCAAAGAGTTGGCATTTTTTCAACACGCAAATATTCATCATAATTAAAAGCCATCTTAATATCCTTATTGCTTATTATTACATATTTTTTACTTTTTCAACAATTTCATTAGGGTCAATAGTGCGTCCATTGGCACGCCCCATGAATTCAATTTTTCTACCTAATATCCGTTCAATTTCTTCACGATACTGCCCTTTATTTAATTCAACCACAAGAATCTTATCAAATCGGCTAGCAATTTCTTTCAGTTCTTTTTCTGGGCTTGGCCATAATGTTATAATGCGGAATAATCCAGCTTTTACCTTAGACGTCTTACGTAATTCATATAAGGCTTCTTTAATAGCAAGAGTTACGCTTCCATAAGAAATAATCATAATCTCCGCTTCATCAAGATAAAGTTTTTCATTATAACTTAAATAATCAACACGACTTTCTACTTTATTAAATAGTCTATCAATTAAAGCTTGTCCTTCTTGTGCATTCTCAGTGGGGAATCCAATTGCACCATGATGTAACCCTGTAATATGGTAACGATAACCCTTAAAAAATGGATTAAGAACAGCAGGTTCATTATTGGGAACACCGTATGGTTTGTAATCTTTTGGGTCACCCGTAAACTCTCGTCTAACTTTATTGTTTCTATATACATCATCCAAATCAGGTAACATTGTTTTTCCATACATATGCCCCAATGTTTCATCAAGCAAAAGAAATACAGGTTGCATAAATTCTTCTGCTAAATTAAAAGCACGAATAGTTTGTGTATAAGCTTCTTCCAATGTCCCTGGTGCCAAAGCAATTGACTTATAGTCGCCATGTGTGGGATGTTTAGAAAAAGCAATATCGCCCTGCCCTACTCTTGTTGGCATACCAGTTGATGGTCCAAGCCTCATAACATTAACAATAACTAAAGGAATTTCCGCCATATAACCCAATCCAATTTGTTCAGCTTTTAACGAAATACCAGGACCAGAACTTCCTGTCATAGCTTTTACGCCACTCATAGAAGCACCTAAAGCCACTGAAATACCACTGATTTCATCTTCCATTTGAATAAAATTACCACCGTGTTTTGGCAATAAATGTGCCATTTCATGCATAACATCAGAACTCGGTGTAATAGGATAACCACCATAAAACTTACAGCCTGCATCAATAGCTCCACGAGCAACAAGTTCATTACCACCTGAAATTACTTCACGCATATTATTTCTCCTAATCAATTGCCATAAATCTGTTAGCTTTTATTTTTTCAGCCCTATTTTGAGCTTCTTTATTGCTTTTAGCAAACTTAAAAGTTTTTCTATCAGCCACAGTTATCGCAAAATCTGGGCAATGTAACTCACATTCTAAACACCCGATGCAACTTTCAGGATGAATAACCTTTACTATTTTTCCTAAAACTTTATGCTGATCCAACTTCATTGCTAGAACTCCACTAGGACATCGTGATACACAAATATCACAAGCCTTACATCGTGCTTCATTTACCCACACTGGGGCATTTTCTGGCATAAAAACATCTGACATCATATCTCCTTAATTTTGAAAACTCAATTTTGGGTTAAAACACTATTTTACAAGTGTAGCCATAGTCTGTCCTATTTCAGCAGGGCTTTTTGCCACTCGAACACCAGCTTTTTCTAATGCCTCAATTTTCTCTGCGGCAGTACCTTTACCACCGCTTACAATAGCTCCAGCATGCCCCATTCTTTTACCATTTGGAGCGGTAGCACCAGAAATAAAGGCAACAACAGGTTTTTTAATTTGTTCTTTTATTAAAGCTGCTGCTTCAATTTCAAGACTGCCACCAATTTCTCCTACCATAACAATAGCTTTTGTTTCAACATCTGCTTCAAACATTGGTAAAATATGCTTATAGCTTAATCCAATAATAGGATCACCACCAATTCCAACTGCAGTTGATATACCCAAACCTTGCCCACTTACAAGCTGATTAGCACTTTCATAAGTAAGTGTTCCGCTTTTCGAAATCAATCCAATATTTATATCGGCCTTTTTAAAAATAAAACCCGGCATAATTCCGATTTTACATTCATTACTTGTAATAATGCCAGGACAATTTGGTCCTATCATATCCATACCTTGTTTTTTTGCGTACATTTTTGCAAACATAATATCACGTGTTGGAGCACCTTCTGTAATGACAACCGACAATTTAATGCCGCCTGCAGCAGCCTCCATAATTGCATCAGCAACAAAAGCAGGAGGGACAAATATCATACTAACAGTCGCTCCAGTTTTATTAACAGCCTCTTTTACAGTATTAAAAACAGGTTTATTTAAATGCTGTGTACCTCCCTTATTTGGAGTTACACCACCAACAATTTGTGTTCCATAAGCCAAACACTGCTCACTGTGAAACGTGCCTTCTTTACCAGTAAAACCTTGAACAATTACTTTTGTGTTTTTATTAACTAAAATACTCATTTTGTGTCCTTTGATATTTATTTTGCTGCTGCCACTACTTTTTTAGCACCATCTTTTAAATTTTCTGCTGCAATAAGATTCTTAATTCCGGCTTTTTTTAAAATCTCTTTTGCAACTTCTGCATTAGTTCCGTCTAAACGAACAACAACCGGAACTTCAACAGTTGTTAATTTGGTTGCCTCAATAATTCCATTAGCAACTCTATCACACTGCACAATACCCCCAAAAATATTTACAAAAATAGCTTTAACATTTTTATCTTTTAAAATAATTTCAAAACCTTTTGCAACAGTTTTTGGGTTTGCGCCACCACCAACATCTAAAAAGTTTGCAGGCTGTCCACCCTCGTACTTGATAATATCCATAGTTGCCATAGCTAAACCAGCTCCATTTACCATACATCCAACATTGCCTTCGAGCTTTACATAGCTCAAATTGCTTTCACTTGCCTCAATTTCACTTGGCTCCTCTTCTGTGAAATCTCGCATCTCTATAATATCTAGATGACGGTAAAGGGCATTATTGTCGAATCCTAATTTTGCATCTAATGCCAAGAAATCACCGCTTCCTGTAAGAATCAAAGGATTTATTTCCACTTGTTCTGCATCTTCATTAATAAAGACATCATACAATGCCTTAGCAAATTTTGAAAATGGCTTTTGTTGTTCTTTTGTAAGTCCCAATCCTAAAGCAAGCTCTAGAGCATGAAAACTTTTAAAACCTATAGTAGGATCAATAACGACTTTAATTATCTTTTCTGGGTTTTTCTCTGCAACTTCTTCGATTTCCATACCGCCCTCTGTTGAAGCTATAAATATTGGCATTTCCATAGTTCTATCAAGAACAACTGCAATATAATATTCTTTGATTATATTTAATCCTTCCTCTATATATACTTTCCCAATTTTCTTCCCTGATGGACCAGTTTGATGTGTAACAAGAGTTTTGCCAAGCATTTCATCCGTAATTTTTGCAACTTCATCAAGACTTTTTGCAAGTTTGACACCACCTGCTTTTCCTCTTCCTCCAGCATGAATCTGTGCTTTTACTACCCATACTTCACCGCCAAGTTCTTTGGCTATTGCCTTAGCTTCATAACCATTATTTGCAACACGACCTCTTGGCACTGCTACACCATATTTTTTTAAAACCTGTTTTCCTTGAAATTCATGTACATTCATAACATTCTCCCAAAATATAAGGAATTGCAAGACAAACCTAAATAATACACTCTAATCTTTAAATAATTAAAAAATAAAACTAAATATGCCTTAGATTCTTGCTATTCGGTTTTTGTCTTGACTAAATGGATTGTCTTACAATTTCACTTAAAAAAAAATTAAATGAGCTAAAACTTTACATTTTTTTACTTTAATTGTTAATTTTTTACCCGATTAATATTTTTCAAATGTTCTTTATATGTTTCAGAAAAATCATGTGTCCCATCTTTATTGCGTACAAAGTATAAATAATTTGTTCTCTCCGGATAGATGGCTGCACGTATTGCATCAATACTTACACTACCGCATGGATTTTTTGGAATCCCACTATATTTATAGGTATTAAATTCTGTCATATCATTACGAATTCTTTCTGGTGTAATGCGAATATGAGAATATTTGCCATAATTCAATGATCCATCCATTTGAAGTGGCATATTTTTTACAATGCGATTATCAATAACACTTGAAACAAGCGGCATTTCTGATACATTAGCCGCCTCTTTCTGGATAATCGAAGCTTTCGCCACATATTGAAACCATGATATTTCATCATATTGCCCTAGCATATCGATTGCTAGTTGTTTATGTTTTTCTAGTGATTGTTGAATGAGACTCTTTATTATAAACTCTTCGTTGGCATGATATGGTAAATTATAACTATCTGCTAAAATCACACCATCATCATACGGTGCATATTTATGATACAAAGATTCCAATAATGCTATATTTTTAAATTCAAAAATTTTTGCAATTTGTCGCAAAAAAAAATAATTAGTTTCACCTGGTATTAATGTAACCGTTACCATAGCAGCCTTGGACTTTGCAATCGCATGCAAAAAGCTTGCTTTATTAAGATTTTTTGCCTCAATTTCTATCCATCCACTTTGTGGTTTTCCTATCATACGTAAAATATATATATCCAATGTGCTAACACCATAGCCTTTATTCTGCAAATATGCTATAATACTTTTCGTTGAACCTTTGGGGATAAAAATAATTTTTTCAGATTTCATTGGAATTAAAAGATAAAAACACAAACTAACAATCACAATTAAAAGACATTCAAAGAGTATATTAATAATGCCAATAAATGAACGAAATGAAAAATCAGGTTTTAGCCAATCAGTAACCTTATCCAACCACAAAAAGAATCTAGAAAAATCTACACCGGCACTACTACAACACATATCTACAGATGTATCCAACACTCGATTGCTAGAAGAAAACCGAAAAGCCAACCAATCTTTAGAACAATTTGACAAAAATAAAATGAAGGGAGTTGAAAAATATTTAAAAAAAATATCACAGTATCGTAAAACAGATAAAAATATATCAGGCATTTCCAATCCTCTTGATTTGTTTGCTATTAATCATACACTAAAACAGACAATAGGAAATTCAAATTTTCAGTTTATAAATCAAAAAACACAAACATTCCAGAAACAATATATTCATCAGCAAAATTCTGATGAATATAGAATACAAGACGGAATGTCTCATAATTCTCCAGAAATATCAAAAAATCACATCTTACAAGACACTGTATCTAAAAACTGCAATACAACTGTACCGTTAGAAAATATTCCACCATCAATAACCACAAATAACATAAAAAATAACACGAAATCTAAATTAAGACGTTTGATAGTTATTTTTATGTTTTTATTAATTGGCATGATTATTGGATACAAAATTCTTACAAATGGAATCTCTATTGAACGTATTAATATTGCTGGCGTGCAAATCCACAATATTTTCTTACAACTTGATAATCGACTTATTTTACAAATAGATAAACTCGACTTGACCAATATTGCCAGTACACAAGATACAGCAACACACGATAAGTCTTTTACAGAATCTCTGTATAACACAGTAAACTATATTCAAAAAAGTTTTTATATACTTAGTTATTTTAAAATTTTTGAAATCAAAAATATGATATTATACAATAACTACCGTGTAGCGATTAAATATGATGATACAACTTATGAACTTGATACACCAATTTTTAATGCAAAGTTTACTATTATCAATAATCAAAATAATTTATATCTGAAAATTGCTACATTTGAGTTTGTAGATTTATCATTACATCTTGAGGGTGATTTTATTTTCTCAATTCCGCAAAAACAACTACTTTTTGATATTAAAGCCATTAAAAACAATGATGATACACAAAAAGCAGAATTTTTAACATTAAAAGGAATGACAAACTTTCAAACTATTGTGTTAAATGGTGAAAGTAGTCAATTAGGCAATCTTGATATTATAAAACCATTTATTGACAACATTCAAGAGCAAAACCTTAGAAAAACATTACAAGCTTGGATTTTTGAAAAAGTAAAATATTCACAATTAAAAATTAATGAAATCAAAATGAATATTGAAATCGACAATATTGCCCACACATTGTTGAAAAATACTATTGTAAAAGCAACTATACAAAAACCAGAAGTTACTCTTAATAAGGGGGTTAAACCTATTACAGGAAAAGAAGTGCTATTAGAGTTTAAAGAAGCTAGCCTCAATATTATTCCGATACAAGCAGAATTTGAAGGAATGGATTTAAATAATTCTGAGGTTTTAATAGCCAATATGCCACACCCCAGTGTTTACATTACTTTAAGTGGTAAAAATATATACCTTAATTCTGACCTAAAAAAACTCATTGCAAGCTATGGGCTCACATTGCCTATTAAACAATATTATAATATTCGGAATTCACAACACACAAGAACTACAATCGCAAAAATACATAATAATACAGCACTTGATACGACAACAACAAATATTGAAAATATAGTAACAAAAATACCCAAAGAACAGTTACTGCCATCAAAAACAGATACCACACGATTACTATTATCTGATAACACTGCCATGATTTGTTATATAAAAGATATATCTACAGATGCAACAGAATCTAATGAAACGAAGAATCAACAAAATCAAATACTAGATTCTGATATACCAACCCAAGAAAAATATAATCAAAGCTTATATGATAAAATCCTTGAGCTTAATCCCAATACAACACTAACAAATGACCTATTACATAATATACAAGAAACAGAACAAACAAGCGTATATATTAAAATTGCCATTGAACACAATCATAAAATGCCGTCACATCCATTATTTTCTTTGCAGGGAATAATACATGCCAAAGATACTGATGTTGAACTTTATGGATTACCGTTGTATGCTAAAAAACTTAATGTCGCACTTGACATTGCACCACAACATAAATTTGTTTATGTGAATGGTAGTAGGGTTAAATGGAAAGAAATCATCAATGCTGATGTAAATGTGTTGTTGGATTTTGTAAAACAAAATATTCAAGCCGACACCTATATTCACCAAGCACAAATTAATACCAATAATCTTGATGATTTGAGATTTACGCAAGATAAACAAAATGCGAAACAAAAAATCTCTATAATACCTAATCTTAGGTTACACAACACGCTACAGCACAATACAGAACATTATGCTGTATCTACACAGATTCCAACTAATGCTGGAATCTATTTTGATAAACACAATCTCACACATTATAACCAAACATGGCAAGATTCTGCTATGTATAAAATTATTCCAATTCAATATGTTGCACAAAATGAAAAAGTAATAACCAAAAATCAACAAAACAATATAACCAAAGATTTTGAGATTTCACAAGAAGATTTACAAAAACTACAACAAAAAGATAGCAAAGATGATGAACGAGTATTAAAAACATTAAAAAATAATCCTGTCTGGGACGATTTAAAAATACGTACAAAAAAAACAAGACCTTTCACACGATTAAGCGATAAAGAATTGCAGACGATTGCCCTTCATGAGATTCAAAAAGATAGCAAGTTTTTCTCCTTCAAACACGACTTTTTATATATTAAGAATACAAATATTGATTTTAATCTTTCTTTTGCCAATAATTCGCTTATGCTTAATATTCCAAAATTAAGTTTATTCTTGCAATTACATAAGAGTTTCAATCTTAAGATTACAAAAATTGAAAATATTTTGCAATTTTCGCCGCTAGCACAATATTACGGAATCACACATGGCAACTTGCAATTCTCTATTCCTCAAATAACAAAACAAGATACACAAAATATTGAATTTATTCTCAATCTCACAAACTTACAATATCCGCTTTATACGTCTTTACATGAAAAAGTATCAAGCCTTAATCTCAAAGGAAAAATACACAATGATTCTATTATCATTATGGCAAATGATAATATGGATTTTAAAAGCCACGACTCACTAAGTATGCTAAGAATCAAAGATTACCGTATCGATATTGATGAAGCATATAACTCAAAGATTCCATTTTTCATAGATTTATTTAAAGATAAACAAAAAGATTTACCCTACTCTGAAGCTGCCATTAGACAAGAAATACGTCTTATTGCTATTAAAAATAAATTACGTAAACAAATGAAGATTAATCCCTTTGATTTTAATATCTTAGGAAATAACTTGCAATTCACTTTTTTAGGCTATACAATACCTTTCGATTCTGTTACTATACGTTTTATCGATGGAAATATTCTTATCGATGGGCAATATGAAAAAGGAATTGCAAATATTAATGTTATCAAAGATAATGTTGGTATAAAAGCAAAAAATTTTAGTGGGGATTTTATTAATACTGTTTTTATGTCTGCAAAAGATGGTAAAAAAATAGTCAATAATGGGACTTTCAGTCTTGATGCATTGTATCGTGGTGGTATTTTCAATGCAAGTATGGAAATTCAAAATACTGCAATAATTGAATTTAAAGCTATGCAAAATATTTTTGCTCTTATTGACGCCGTCCCTTCCTTATTTATGTTTAAAAATCCTCATATTAGCACAACAGGTTATCAAATTAATTTTGGTAAGGTTTTGTTTGCGATTAATAATGACTATGTGGGGCTACAAAATATTTTTTTACTTGGTAATTCTATGGATATCAATGGACGAGGTATTATTGATATTGAAACACAAGAAATAAATGCAAATTTAAATATTTCAACTATTAAAAATTTGAGTAAATTTATCAATAAGATTCCAATATTAGGATATCTTATTCTTGGGCGGGAAGGACAAATCAGCACAAACTTAATTTTAACAGGCAAGTATTCAAACCCAAAAGTTAATATTACAATTGCTGAGGACATTGTAAAAGCACCATTTAATATTTTAAGACGAGTTTTTCCAATTGAAATGATTATTGAAAATTTTAAAAATGGGGAAGAAACGATTGATTTTTAATTAAGTAAGCATTGCTCTTATATCAAAATATAAAACTTGCACGTTACACTGTTTATCCCCTTGAAACTATGAATATTTATAAAATGTCTTTTCTATAAATACATCTATTTTTGTTAATCATTTTTCCAAATTCTTTCATAATCTTTATCTCAGTTTTTTGCTTTTGCATTGCGCAACACTTTCATGTATTAGCTAAAATCAACAAAGTGCATAACAAAATTCCAAATAAATATTATTTTAAACCCATTTTTATGTGTAATTCGTAATACATATAAGCCCATCGGTTTAAGATTTATTGCATTTTTTACTTCAAATTATTTCTAATTCTAAAATACCTTAATGACATTCTGCAAAAACATCAGAGTCATCATATATCTCATATTGCAAAATTTAAACCCATGCTGCAAGATTTTTTATGATTTACTATTGGTTTTATATTCTAAATATATCACACTACACAATCATAAAATACCAACTAATTAAGATTCTTTGAATTTAAAAATATCCAATATATCAACTTTTTCAAAAATTGAAATCATTTTAAATATTATATCATTGTTTATGTCTTGCATTTTTTGAACATAATATAGAAATTATCGAAAACCGCTACAAAACTTGTGATATTAAGTATTTTATTTTATAATTCTGTTAGATTTTACATTTAAGGAGATAATATGTTTCATGAATATCGCGATGAGATTACATATCTTAAACAGCACAATTTACACTTTGAAAAACTTTTCAATGAACACAATGAGTTAGATGAACAAATACAAAAAGCAGAAGAAGGCGTTGAACATTTAAGTAATCAAGAAATTGAAGTGCTGAAAAAGAAAAAATTGCTTTTGAAAGACCAAATTTATGCAATGATACTGGAATATAGAAAAACTCATTCAAAATCATAAGCACAGCCATCATTCATTTAGCAATTAATACCACAAGCACATATATTTTTATATTAATTACTTCTAGTATGAAATGTTAATATTATAAGACCTCGTACCTAAATATCATTCTCGTAAGTAGCCTTATAAGTTTTTTAACAATAGATTAGATTCTATTGTAGTCTTACATTTTAAGAATTACAAATGACGATTTTTTAAATTTATGAATCTAAATCAATCAAAACTATCTTAAATTACTTTGCATAACTATAGGATTGTGGCCAAGGCATATCGGCATTAAGAACTTTGCTTGCATGTAATGCCCAGTAGGGATTTCGTAAAAGCTCTCTCCCGATAAACACTGCATCACATCTTTCATTTGCAATCATTTCATTTGCCATATATGCATCAGAAATTAAACCTCCGCTAATGCAAGGAATAGTTTGTAATCCATGTTTTATTATTTCACAACTCCGCGTTTGATAACCAGCAAATATTTGTACATTCTCTCCTGTAAACACATTACCAACAACTCCCCCTGTGCTTATGTCAAGACAATCAATAGAATCTTTGAATGGATTCAATAATTCAATAAAATCTGTAGGCACATTGCCATCTTTTGCATAATCATTAGCAGAAATTCGTAACATTATAGGATAATCTTTTGGTAAAACTTCTTTACAAGCAGCAATCACCTCTTGCAAAAATAAAGCCCTATTTTTACCATATTCATCGCTTCTTTGATTTGTGATTGGACTTAAAAATTGTGATACCAAATAACCATGTGCGCCATGTATTTCTATAGAATCAAAACCAGCTTGATAGGCTCTTTTTGCTGCCATTTTAAAAAGACACACGACTTCCTTAATATCATCTATACTCATTTCTTTTGGAGTTGGCAAATTACCAAAAGCTATGGGTGAAGGGGCTAAAATATTGCTATCACAATCACACTTACGTCCAGCATGTATAAGTTGAATAGCTATTTTACCTCCATATTCATGCACACTATCAACAACTTCCTTCAATCCACTAATTTGAGAATCTTCCCAAATCCCGAGATCTTTTTTGGTTATCCGACCATTAGAACTTATAGCCGTTGATTCTACAATAATAAGCCCTACTCCACCTATTGCTCGTGTTGCATAATGTATTCTATGCCATGATGTTGCCATACCATCTTGTGTAGCCTGATATTGGCACATAGGAGGCATGACTATTCTATTTTTTATTTCTAAGTTTTTTATTTTCCATTTTGAAAATAACATTTTATATCCTTAAATAATAAATTATTGTAGAGAAAAATTGTAAAAAAAATAGGTAAATATAATAACGCAATCTTAAGAATTTCATGTGAAACTATAAGTGTCCTAGGATATTTAAAACTAGAATCTATATCGTATTTCAATTCTATAATCAGTTCCGGGTTCATACAATGCCGCACGAATAACATTTGCAGCTTCATGGAAATCACTATTTGCTTCAATCTTTAATGGTGAGGTCGGATCAATATAATACGCATTGAATATATTATAAATACTGAATCTTAGAGTTAATTTATCTCTACCTATAGGATAATAGCTTATATGCAAATCAGACACACTATACCCTTCTCTACCAATATCCATAAATTCATGATTGTAAATATCATAACCCTGTGTACCTTTTCTAAATCCAGTTACAAAACGAGAAAGCCACGCAATATCAAATTTCTGTGCTTCATATTTGAGCTGCAATATAAAAGAATATCCCCATGTTGCACCAAGTTCATAGGTATCAGCCAACAATGCACCATTACCACTGCCACCCGCAGTAAGCCAATTGCGTGCAGCACTCAATCCTAACTCAAAACCATAATAATAGAATCGACTACCTATTTCAAAACCATAATTAATAATTGGAAAATCCACATTATTTCTTACACTCTCATGTATATGTGGTTGACCAGGAATGGTCGCATGATTATGTCCATTATTCGCATAGCTATTAATATAGTGTAAAATATTGCCATAATATGCTGCAATATTTAAACTCATAAAATCATTGATATAATCAATATTAAGCTCAACATGATTCGAATATTCGGCTCTTAAATTTGGTGCGACTTGTGCAGCAGTTTCACGTAAAAGAGTGGCATCTCCGGGTGTCGCACCACGTGTAACAAAGGCATATTTTATACCAATGTCAAAGCCATTTAAAATAGTATATGTGAGAGCTGTGCTAGGTGAAAACCCTTGTGTTAATTGATGATGTGAGTTTTTATCAAAATAATAATATATATCATATCGTGTTCCATAGCTCCATTTTAAAGATGATAGAATATCCCATGTATCTTGAATAAAGCCGCCAACAATATGAGCATTTTCAACACCTCTATTCGACACCGATATACCATCAATGATTTGATTTTTTTCAGATTCTGCCATATTATCATCACGCACTTTCATGCCCTGATAATCAAACCCATATTCTAAAAGATGTTTTTGAAATTGATGGCTAAATTGCATAGCCCCCCCATAATTATCCAATACAATTGCCCTCTTAACAATACCTTCGCTATCAATTACACTATTATCTGTAGTTACATTCAATGGAGTAAGATTAACATTTTTAGTATTATTGTAAGCAGTAATCTTAATTTTTGGCATTATTTGATTACTTGGCACATATTCATAGTTTACGTGTAAATTTGAATTTTGATTGATATGATGAAATATTTGTGAAGCATTGGTTAGGTAAGATGCTGAAGATCCAATATCGCTACGATATGGACGTGTAGCGGTGTCATAAATATTCATGTATCCAACAGAAAAACCCTGATGATCATCAATTTGTCCTCCAACTTTTAATAATATATTGTTTTGCATAGAATTGCTACCTAATACTGTATTGTCTTTGTGAGGATTTAAAAAATCTTGATACACATGTTTCGCATCGCGGTAATTCAATATATTTTGATGATTAAAAGACAACAAAACTCCAACATCTTTAAATAATCTTGCATATACATTAGTATTTACCTTATATCCAAAATTTGTAAAAAACCCTCCAGCAATCTCTGTACCGAACTTTTGGTTGGGTTTTAAAAAATCACTTGCATTCTTTGTTTCAAATTCAATTGCCCCCTTTAAAGCACCAGGTCCAATACTTGCTTGAGCCATACCTTTACTAACAGTAATCCTTTTTATTAACGACGGATCAATAAGAAGACTGCCTTGATGATGAAAGGCATTGCCATTTTGTGCCGCACCATCAATAGTAACACGCATCATAAGACTTTCAAAACCGCGAATATAGATTTTTTGTCCCACATTAGAACCACCACCAACAGAAATAGACGGATCGTTTTTAAATATCTCTTTTAAATTGGAAGATTGTTGCAATCCAATTTCATTATCTGTAACAATAGTTTGCGAACTTGTTTCATAACCCTTCAACGTAGCAATAGTATTAATTGCTTCAAGCGATAATGTTTGTTCTTTGTTATTTGAAAATTGTTGATTAGATATTGCAGATTCCGCAATATGCGGATGATGTGTTTTTGCAAAAAGCAATCTAGATATCAAGACACATAATAATACCATGTATACGGTAAGCAATCTTTTCATATAAAATTCCTATTTTTATTAAATAATAATAATTAAATAATATAATTATTATATTATAATAATAACTAATATATTAAAGTAAATAAAATTATAATTTAAAAAAAATAAAAATATTTTATTATTAAAATTAACTAATAATGATAATATAATACTTGTTACCGTAAAAATTTCCCCAACATTAAAGCGATATATTCCAATATTTATATTTAGTGATTTATATTCAAACTCTGAATTACGTTATAATTACATATGGTAGTTTTAGTATAAAATTATTGATTCTATGGTATTATTTTAGATGTCGAATTTATTTCAAAGGGCTTGAATTATGGCAATGTCAAATATTGATCAAGTAACAAACTTACACAAAAATAATGAACTACAATTACTTTGCTTTCGTTTAGAAAAAGGGAGGGATTTATACGCTGTCAACGTTTTTAAAATTCGTGAAGTCGTAAAATATAATGGAACTATTACTATTGTGGGACATGAACCAAACTCTTTAGTAGAAGGACTAATTACCATTCGTGAGCTAACTATTCCTCTTATTGATATGCGGAAATGGTTTTTTTATGACCCTGCTATTCCTAGTAAAGATTTACGTAATTATGCCGTCCAAAGAGAAAAAAATGAAGATGATATTATTATGATATGTGAATTTTCAAGATGGACAATTGGTGTAAGAATCTATGAAGCCGATAGAATACTAAACAAAAAATGGACAGAAATTGAGCAAAGCACTGGTGTCGGTGGTAGCAATGGCAACGGCAAACTTGTTTCACGTACACGTTACTATGATGGCAAATTAGTACAAGTTGTTGATATTGAAAAAATGCTCGTAGACGTATTTCCTTGGATTGAAGAAGAAAAAAATAAAGAAATGGAAAGCATACATCAAATTCAAACTACTAAAAAAGTCCTCTTAGCAGATGATAGCCCTATTGTTTTAAAGACTATGCAAGCAATTCTTAATCGATTAGGCATAGCACATCTCGATTTTATAAATGGACAAAAATTGCTTGATTATCTCTTTAACCCAGAAACAGATATTAATGATATTGGATTAATTATCACAGATTTAGAAATGCCAGAAGCAAGTGGTTTTGAAGTTATTAAACAAGTCAAAACAAATGCAATTTCAAAACATATTCCCATTGTAGTTAACTCTTCAATGAGTGGTACAAGCAATGAAGAAATGGCATTATCGCTTGATGCTGATGATTTTATATCAAAGTCAAATCCAATACAAATAGAAAAAGCAGTCAACAAACTTATGTTACGATAACGTATAGAGATTGTCATGATACGTAATAAAACAAAATTACAAGATAAGATTATTCATTTTGTTAACAATATTCCAACACCATCCTATATTTTATGTCATGAATCTTTAGTATATAATCTCCAGTTACTTGCTTATGTTGCACAAGAAAGTGGGGCTAAAATTTTAGTTGCACTAAAAGGGTACAGTTTTTGGCGAGAATTTAATGATATAAGAAAATTTTTACATGGAGCTACTTGTAGTGGTGTTTATGAAGCACGATTAGCATACGAAGAAATAGCATGTTATCCCACAACAAGTAACTACAATAAAAAAAATAACCAGATTCCATACCAATTACAAAATAAAAAAAACCGTAAAGAAATTTGTGTCTTTTCTCCAGCCTACAAAGAATCGCAAATACAAGAAATTTTACAATATGCAACACACATTATTTTTAACTCTTTTGGTCAATGGGAAAAGTATAAACCATTAATTGATAAAAAAAATGAAGAATTAGCAAAATATTATGATACATATCGTACTAACTGCAATAACAGTAGTGATATTCCAAAAATAGAGATTGGATTGCGAATAAATCCCCTTTATAGCGAAGTAGAGCCGCCAATTTATAATCCCTGCATCCCCAAAAGTCGTTTGGGTATCATTCCAAATGAATTTCACAAAACAATAGAAACTCTTGCAAAAAAATATGGATACGTTACCCCTTTTGATTTTTTTCAAAAGAATTTTAACGGATTACATTTTCATACACATTGCGAACAAGATTCTGCTGCCTTAGAGCGTACATTGACACATGTCATTAAACATTTTGATTCTTATATACAATTATCTAAATGGATAAATTTTGGTGGAGGACATCATATTACTAAAGAAGGCTATGATTATAAACTCCTTATTGCTCTTGTTAAGAATTTTCGAAAACATTATAATAATATTGAGGTTTTCTTAGAGCCAGGTGAAGCAGTTGGATGGCAAACTGGAGATTTAATAGGTGAAGTAGTAGATATTATTTACAATAATGGTAATGTTGCGATTCTTGATATTAGTGCAAGTTGCCATATGCCAGACTGTCTTGAGATGCCATATCGTCCAGAATGCTATAAAATTTCAAAAAAAATACAACATACAACTTGCATTCAAAATGGCACAACATCTGAATGGTATATAGAACATGATTTGGGAGAACATAAGGGAGCATATCAATATCGTTTCGGTGGTCCAACTTGCCTTGCAGGAGATGTAATTGGAGATTATAGCTTTAATACACCGCTACAAATTGGAGACAAAATTGCATTTTGTGATATGATGCACTATACTATTGTAAAGAATACAACATTTAATGGAATTGAATTACCAAGTTTGTGCGTAGTAAAAAATAATACAATTAATCTTTTGAAACAATTTGATTACTTGGACTTTAAAGAGCGTAATTGATGTAACTAATTCATATTTAATGCTTACCTAAGCCTTAATATTATATAAACTAACTCATAAAGGTATTCTGAATACATTTAAAAATCACAATTTAATCTATAATGCCCCATCTTTTCAAAAAATGTATACTATGTAATCACGAAACGGAGACCAAAATGCAAAAAGCTCAAAAAATTTATCTATCGCAATACGAATCAGAAGATATTCACCTTAGTGCCTATAATTTTACACTGCCACAAGAATTAATTGCAACATTTCCGACATACCCAAAAGAAAATGCAAAACTTTTGGTATATCAAAATGGCAATGTCATACACACAACTTTTGCATATTTATTCAATTTTATTCCAAAAAATTATTTAATTGTCCTCAATAATACAAAAGTTCTTAAAGCACGCTTTTTTGCTCGAAAAATACAATACACCAATAATTTTACTACATCTTACAATGACAAGGAACAAGAATTTCTTTATCATAAACCCCTATCCAACAACAGACATCTTGTTCAAATACGAGGCAAAACACAGTTATTTGATTCTTTTATACTTACAACAAAAATACATTATATTATTATACAGATTTTGCATATCCATAAAAACGGTTTTAAAGAAGTATGCTTTTTTAATCTCTCAGACATACCATCACCACATCGCATACTGCAATATAATCCACTAAACAATCAGGAAGTGCTAAATATTTTGGAACAATACGGTATGATACCTTTGCCACCATATATTAAACGAAAAACAATGCAGCAAGATGAAATTGATTATCAAAGCATATTTGCAACAGCACAAGGTTCAATAGCTGCACCAACAGCGAGTCTACATTTTTCCAAATCCATGTTTAGTTATTTACAAGATCATTATCATCATGTTTTTGTAACACTGCATATTGGTGCAGGAACATTTCAACCAGTTAGCACTCAAAATATTTTAGAACACACAATGCATACAGAATCATGTTGGATTCCAAAGGAAAGTGCACAATGCATTAATGAAACACAACATATTCTTTGCATTGGGACAACAGCCATGCGAAGTGTTGAGTGGTTTGTGCAAACACAACAAACATCAGGTGAAAACAACATTTTTCTTAATCCATATAACCCACCAAAAAAAGTTACAGCATTGCTTACAAATTTTCACTTACCAAAATCAAGTCTCATCATGCTTGTAAGTAGTATGATTGGTCGACAAGAAACACTGCGAATATATAACGAAGCGATACAGAAACAATATAAATTTTACTCATACGGTGATGGTATGCTAATACTTTTATAAATCAATATCAATACACCTCAATACAATAAGATATAAATCTCATGGTAAAACTAAAAAATTTTTTATTTCAAGATAAGATTCATATTTTGATGTTACAATTATACTGTGATTTGTTATATATTCATAAAAAGGCATAATAATGAAAATCATAGAGGGCAATATTGCATTACAAGGTAATGAACGTATTGCAATTTTATGCAGTCGTTTTAATAGCATGGTTACAGACAAACTCATTGAAGGGGCGAGAGATTCTTATTTGCGACATGGAGGACACGATGACAATCTCACTCTTATAAGAGTATCTGGTGCATTCGAATTACCATTTATGTTGGATAAAATTTTAGCAAGTGGAGACTACGATGGAGTATGTGTGTTGGGTGCGATTATAAGAGGAGGAACACCGCATTTTGATTATGTTGCTGCAGAATCAACTAAAGGTATTGCCAATGTAACACTAAAATATAGTGGTGCTGTGAGTTTTGGAATCTTAACAACAGATAGCATAGAACAAGCTTTAGATAGAGCTGGATTAAAAGTTGGAAATAAGGGATTTGAGGCTATGTCTAGCCTCATTGAACTACTTGATGTATACAGGCAGTTAGACTAATGGCTACACGAATGCATGCAAGAGTAGCAGTAATTCAATTACTTTATGCAAAAGAATTAGGCAACGAAAAGATTTTGGAACAAGCTCAGGCATTTTTTGATGAGCGAAAAATACGTAATAAACAACAGCAATTTGCTTTATCGTTGTTGCATGGTGTATGTCAATATGAATACATCATTGTGCAAGTTATGAATGTTTTCTTAAAAACATGGGATATTGACCGACTTGGTGTTATTGAAAAAAATATTTTAAAACTTGGAATCTATGAACTTTTAGAAACCGATACAGAAGAAGCTATTGTTATTAATGAAGCTATTGAGCTTACAAAAATTTTTAATATTACAGATGCATTTCGCTTAATAAATGGTGTTCTTGATGCTGTTGCAAAAACAAGTGCTGACAAAATTGCAGATTTAATCCAATCATACAAGCACAATATCCCCATGCAATCCATTGGAATAAATACACAGCAAGTTACGCAATCACGAACTCAAGATACTTCTCTTAATGCAATTGTTTTAAATAAGCAATCACAACAAACACATGCAGGTGATTCTGAGAATAAAAAGCTCAAGCTATATGAGCAAAAAAGTAATTCCAAGATACAAAAAAAATCAAAATTAAATAAACCAAGCAATAAAAAACCACGTAAATCTCCAAAAACCTCATCTATTAAAACAATACAATACAATGATAAGGTTAACACATGAAATTATGTATTGCACTTGATATGCCTACAAAACAACAAAATATTGCATTAGTCCATGAAATAAAATCTCATTTTCCACATGAAGAAATTTGGTTAAAAGTGGGATTGAGTAGCTTTATTCGTGATGGAAAAAATTTTATTTATAGTTTGCAAAATTTAGGTTTCAGAATCTTTTTAGACTTAAAGCTTTATGATATTCCAAACACCATGATTCATGCTATCAAAGAATGTCAGAATCTTGGCGTTGATATGATAACGATTCATGCAAGTTGTGGAATGGAAGCTATGAGAGAGATTATGCAATATAATGATAAAACAAGATTTTCTACCTCTATCATCGCAGTCAGTGCATTAACAAGCTTTGATAATAATGGATTTCAACAAATCTACAATGTTCCGCTACAATATGGAATAAGACAGTTTGCAAAATTTATTTATCAATGCAATATTCATGGTCTTGTATGTTCAATACAGGATTTGCCTATTGTCAAAGAGGTGTCAACATCTTTATTTACTGTTACACCGGGTATCCGTCTGCAAAAAAGTCAAGATGACCAAAAGCGAGTGGCTACTGTAAAGAAAGCCAAAAATCTTGGTAGTGATATGATTGTCATCGGGAGACCAATTTACAATGCTATCAATAAAAAAGAAATCATACAGCAAATTTTACTTGACATGCAATATTAAATATTATACTAAATTATATGCAAAATATTATAGAAATAATAATCAAGATACTTCCCATATAGTACCATTGATTACTATACTTTGAATCTTTCCATATACTTCCATATCGTGATATAAACTCAATGGATTGTCAACTACAAATTTTTTTTCTAAATCTATAATCATAAAATCAGCATCTCTTCCTTCCTCAATCACTCCTTTGTTTAATTTCATCAAATTACTTGCATTGGTACTTACTAATTCCACAAGATAGGGCAATGAGATAATACTTTCTCTTACTAATAATGTATAGGCAAGACTAAAAAAATGTTCTAAGCCCTCTACGCTCTCATTTGCAAATTCAAATACTTGTTCCTTAAATTGCTTAGATACCGCTTTTTGCATACTTGTCAAAAGTGATACCTTACCGTCTTGCAATCGTTTTACAAGTTTCTCTTTTTTGCTACGAGTAAGGAGTGGTGGGATGATTTTATAACGAGTGTCATAATATTTTATATTTTGTTCACTAAAAATCAAATGTGGTAGTCCAACTTGCGTATAAATATTTTTCTCATGACATACCATATCTAAACAATATGCAATATTCATTGTCATAAGAATCACTTCAATATCCAAAAATTTTGCCATTTCTTTAATTTTTGCGACCTCCTTGATTTGTCCAATTGGAGTAATCATAGGCAATCCAAGTCCTCTTGCAAAACTACTTTCATATGCTACACCTTGTTCGATATTGGAATCAAATGGAAAAATACACACAGGAATATTTAGCATTTTAGCATATTGCATAGTTTGATAAAGATAATTAGAACCAACAGCTGAATTACTAAAGATAGCACGTGCATATTCATGCAATCCATATAAAGTATCAATATCATTGAGTCTATTATTAGAATCTACACTAGCAATCAACGGATATACATTGACTTTTTCAACATTATCAATACTTTGTATAAGAGCATTCATGGCTTCATTATCAATACTTGGTTGCGTATATGGATTAAGAAAAAAAGTCGAAACACCACCTTTTAAAGCTTTTTTCGCAAGTGTGTGGATTGCCTTTGCGTTGAGTTTCCGATCTAAAGGAAAAATATTAATATCAATACAAGACGGTAAAATAGTGCAATTATAGCAATCAACTTCATCATATATTGCAAATTGTTTGCTATAACTTTCTACTTCATCAAATGATAGAATCTTAACAATTTTTTTATTCTCTACACATACAATTTTATCTACAAGTTTACCACGATACAACACTTTTGCATTTTTAAAAAAAGTCATATACACCCTTATTCCACATAAATATATGCATTTATTATAACACATAATACATAGAATACTATGACAACATAATACAATTTTACAACATGTACTTTAAAAATATATAGAATTTCAAAGATATTGTTACATGAAGTGGATATAATAATACTTCTTTAAAGATTCTAAAAAAGGCATAGAAATGATAATGCTTGATATTTATATGCGTTTTGAAATCAAAGATAATGTTATTGATTTATTGTTGGCAAATGGATATGATGATTTTTTCTTTATTGAAGCAAAAAAGTATGCTGCAAAAAATATGCTTTTAAGCGATGAAGAACAAGTTAGTGGGCGGCAAAATTACGCGATTATTAAACTCTACTTAAATGACACTGCAGCAAGCATGGTAGCAAGCCTGATAAAAAATGAGTTTAGTGATGTGCGTGTTTTTGCCATCGAGTGTCAACCTCTAGCATTTTTTGGCATCTAATGTAATGTCTACATCATATTATCCCTTATAAATCCCAAGACAAAACACTAAGAATATGAGTTACGATTCAAAAATAAATCACACTATCTTAATAACAACAATCTCTTAAATCTCTATTATTTAGGTTTATTCCAAACGTGCAATTTTTATCATAATGTATTCTTCTATCTTAGAATACAATAGTATAATGCAATAAAAACAAGAAAATAAAGTTTATAAAATCCTCAATATTACTAATTATCATGATATAAAAAGTACATTGCTTGTAATACAGAAACTTCTTATACATTGAATCTAAAATGCATGATATCCCCATCTTGCACAACATAGTCCTTACCCTCAATCCTCATAGCCCCTGCCTCTTTAGCTTTTTGTTCGCCACCATATTTAATAAAATCCTCATAACGTATCGTTTCTGCTCGGATAAAGCCTTTTTCAAAGTCTTTATGTATTACACCTGCAGCCACAGGGGCTGTATCGCCTTTATGAATCGTCCATGCACGCACTTCTTTAACCCCGGCAGTAAAATAGCTAATTAATCCCAATTTCTCAAATCCGGTACGAATAATTTGTTCCAATCCACTTTGTTTAGCACCCAGTGATTCTAAAAATTCTCGTTTTTCATCATCTGCCATATCTATCATTTCCTCTTCAATTTTAGCACAAAGTTTAATAGCAATACTGTGATTTTTTATGGCATAGTCCCTTACTTTTTTTACATATTCATTATCATGGGCTAAATCACTTTCATTGACATTAGCACCATAAATAACCTCTTTATTAGTTAAAAAACGTAATTCTCTATTAAGCATATAAAATTCCTCACTATCACGTTTTGCAAACGTTTTGATAGGCTGATTAGATTCTAAATGTTGCAATATCTCTTGGGCTAAAAGCAGCATCGTGCTGCTACCCTTTTTCGCTTTATTTTCTTTTTGAATCTTCTCAATACGTTTTTGCAATGTAGTCATATCAGCAAAAAGCAATTCAAGTTCGATAATTTCTATATCAGAAATTGGGTCAATTCTCCCTTCTACATGTGTAATATTAGAATCTTCAAAGCAACGTACAATATGTAATATCATATCAGATTCTTTAATATTTGCCAAAAATTGATTACCCAGTCCTTCACCTTTGCTAGCCCCCTTTACAAGCCCTGCTATATCAATAAATTCAATCATAGAATGCTGAATCCTTTGAGGATTCACAATTTTTGCTAACTCCTGTAATCTTATGTCAGGTACAGCAACAATAGCTTTATTGGGTTCAATAGTGCAAAAAGGGTAATTTGCCGCTTCTGCATTTTGTGTCTTCGTGAGAGCATTGAAAGTTGTAGACTTGCCAACATTTGGAAGTCCAACTATACCAATTGATAAGCCCATAAATAATCCTTTGATACATAAATAGGAAAATATGCAATTATATCATAAATATTGAAGTGTTTGCTTGTAGAACAGAATTGGTCAAGAATAGAAAAACTCCATTTATAGCATTTTCAGAATCTGCAATAGTAATCAAACCTATAAAGCAAAGGTTTGCATTGATACATTACATTTTTATTAAAAATGTATCCCTATAGATTCTTGTATTTGCATAGAATCTCAATCTATTTATATTTGATTCTTTACAATATACGGAATATTATAAAATGAATGTTATGTAGCTCTGTCAATACGACAACTTATCTCGTATATCCAAAAGCTTGAATCTCTATTTTATAACCACTAACTAAAGTAGCCCCGACACAAGCACGTACTGGCTTTGGATAATCCTTGAGCCATTCCTCATACACTTCATTCATAGATTCAAAATCATTCATATCATTGAGCCAAATTTGGATACGTGTGATGTGTGTCTTATCAGCCCCTACTCTTTGCAATAAATCATCAATTTTGTCTAAAGCCTCTTTCGTTTGAGCCCTTATCGTATCTTTTAAACTGACTTGTCCAGCTGTCTCAAAAAACCCATTATAACTTATAATTTGCGACATTCTTTTATCTTCTAGCAATCGTCTCATACATTCTCCTTATGTGTTGTTTCTGGTGCAAAAAAATGGCAAAATATTCCCGCTAAAAGCACAGTAGCAAAAACCACCCAAAGTGCCACAGCGGTAGAATATTCTTTGGTAATAAAAGGTAAAAAAAATGTTCCCAAAGCACCTGATATTCTCGATGATGCCACAACAAATCCTACTCCGGAGCCTCTTAACTTTGTAGGGAAAAGCTCCGGAGTATAAGCAAACTCTAGCACTCCAGCTCCTGCTAAAACGCAAGAAAATAAAGAAATTAAAGTGATTACCATAAATTGTGGGATATTGCTCCAAGCTGCTAATATGGCACTAAGTATTGATAATATATAAAAACTTCCTATCACAAAACTTCTGCGACTGATTTTATTAATGATATAAAACCCTAATAATACCCCTACAAATAAAAATAAATTATAAATAATGCCTCCAAGATACGGATCCTCTACATTTAGGCTTGCTAAAATCACAGGTATAAAAGTAGAAATAGCAAAATAAGGCACAACTTGTGCTCCATAAAATACTGCCCCCACAGCTGTATTTCTAATATACTTTTTGTTAAAAAGTTCAAAATAGCTACCTTTTTCTTGTGTCTTATGCTCATGCAATAAAACATTGCTACCAAAATATTTAGCAACAATAACTTTTGCTTTATCAACCTTGCCAACCTGCATAAGCCACAAGGGAGATGAAGGGACATTGATTCGCAAAATAGCGACCAATAAAGCAGGAAATGCTGAACTCAAAAGTATCCACCTATATGCCTCATTACCAAAATATTGCATAAAAAATCCTACACAATATGCAAGAGAATATCCAGCCACCCAGCCCACCATCATAGCAGAAAGTAATTTACCTCTAAATTTTTTAGGAGTAATTTCACTCACAAGTGAAATCCCAACAGCATAATCTGCACCTAAAGCAAAACCCAAAATAAGCCTCAGAATAAATAACTCCAAAGCAGAATCTGCAAAAAATTGCAATAAAGAGATGAATGCAAAAAGTGGCATAGTCCAAACAAAAATAGGCTTTCTGCCGATTCTATCTGCCACAAGCCCAGTGAGCAAAGATCCCAAAAATAACCCAAGCAAAGATGCCGCACCAATCGCCCCAAGCCACCATGTATTTAAACCTAAAGGTGTAGTGGCAAGAGCTAGGGCAATGCCTACAACTCCTAAGATATAGCCATCACAAAATTGCCCACCAATACCACCAAAAGCTACCTTATAATGAATCTTGCTTAAAGGTAAGTCTTCAAAATATATTTTTTGTTGCATAGTTACCCCCCTTAAATATCATTTGCTGCATTTTTTTGTTCATACCAAAGACGTATTTTAGCCCCTATGCTTCTTAGGGGTTCTGGTGGCATGAAACTTGCCTTATTATGCTTAAGTATAAAATCTAAATTTGGAGAAGTTTTTTTGGCTATTAGCTCGGCAAGATAATAGCCCAAGTAAACACCCTTAGCCATACCCACACCATTGCTTCCACCAATGGCAAAAACATTGGGAGCAAATTCACCAAAAATGCTTTCATGATTGAGTGTCATACAAAGCATACCGCCCCAAGTAAATTCAAATTTTTTATGCTTAAGATGCGGGAATCTTGCTTCAAAAGACAGTCTGTGTTGCTCATAAGCTCGTCTTAAATCATGCTTGCTACAAGAGAGCTGTGGAATAAAATCTAGGACATTTCGAACAAAGATTCTCTTATCGGGAGTAAAACGCACGGTTGTCCCGGCAGGATGGGCAGCAGTTAAACCATAAGGTTTAATATTAGCAAAATACTTTTGATATTCCTCATCGCTCAATGTTTCACTTAAAGAACCATAAGTAAAAATGGGGGCTTGTTTGTGTTTTACAATACCAAATTCTTCTAAATGGGAATCTAGGGCTAAAATAAGAATCTTACATGTTGCACTACCACCATAGCTTTTGAGGATTTTTATTTCATCATATTGCACTTCAATAATTGGACTTTGCTCAAAGACTTCTACATTCTTTGGTAGACTTCTTATCAATCCTCGCATTAACGCCGCAGGATTCATAAGAATATTATTTGGTGTATAGATAGCTTCTTGATAATACTGTGTCCCAAGTCGCTCCTCAACCTCTTTGCCTTTCAATCGATGAAATTCAAATCCACAAGGCTTAAGATGTTTCTCAAAATTATCTAAACCTTTTAGATTAGAGTTTTCATGGGCACACATATATTTACCCGCTTTTTGCCAATCACATTGTATATTGTTTTCTTGGATAATTTGTTGAAGAATATTAATTGCAAAGCAATTGAGTTCATGGAGTTTTTTATCATGCTCTATATTTGGTTCTAAACCATCAAGATTATGAGGTAAATCTATGACAAATCCCGCATTACGTGAGCTTGTCCCTTGTCCTATTTTTAGGGCTTCAATAAGAATTATTTTAGAATCTGAGAAATGTTTAGCTAAAAAGTTTGCAGCACTAAAGCCTGCGACCCCCCCCCCCCACTATGCAAATTTCGCTTTCTATATCTCCTTTTAGTCTTTTGCCAAGATTTTGTTCTTTATCTATACAAAGCTCAAACCAGCCTATATCTCCATCAAGTTTAGGGAATCTTTTTATCTGCATATTATTTCTCCTAGTATTTTTTTAGTAATAACTGATTAAAATATAACATAAACTTTGTGATATGATACAAAATTATAAAATATTCTCTTTTCGGAAACATAAAATTACAAAAAGTAACATGAAATAATGAGATGTAAAAGCTATTGCCATAGAATTGAGAATCAAACACAGATTTTGAATCGCAAATCATCAGATGATTTTGTATACAAAAGCTTATTCCATATTTATCTCTGACTCACAAAACAAAGATAATCATGCTCCAATACAAGTAGACAACAAAAAAAATCATGCGTTGGAATCTTGTATATAATTAAGATTCCAAATATATAAGGAAAATTTCTAAAATCAACTTTAAGGGTATTATGCAAATTATTTTTAGCAAGAAAAGCACAAAAATAATTACAGAAATTCATCATTGCCTTATGATCTAATGATAATATTTTGAAATGTCTAAGTTTTTATTTATTGATAGAAATTTAGAAAATAATCTATTCTTTAATATATTTATATATTTTATAATAATTAGCATTATGACTACTAAATTCTAAATAATATTCTAATTACAATAGAATCTAGAAAATTTATTTATAGAGATTCCAGACCACACGCAATATTATGCTACAGTTTTAAACTCAAAACTTCATTAAAACAAAGGATATCGATATAGATGAATCATATAAAGCCTAAAATCACTAAATCTAGAGATAGAATAGATAAAATATTATGCAAAATGTAGCATACAATAAGCCAAATTTTACTATTTAATGAAAGCGAATAAATATGAAAGATTTTTTAAATTTATTTATATTTAGTGTTATTAAGCCATTATGGCTACGAAAATTATGTGTTAATCTCTTGGGATATACAATAATCTACATGATTATTGTATATAATCGAGAAAGTGCATTATTGATAAGTTTATTTTTTAGTGTATTTGCATATCGTAAAACACAACAACAATTCCAACTTAATATAAAAGAAGAAAAAAGTGTCGATTCTCCACAAAAATTGAATCAATATGATAATACCATACTCAATCATTTTATAATAAGTCTCTTTTGTGCTTGTCTGCTATCCTTTAATACATGGCAAGTCTTTGTTATACAAATTATTATAAGCCTTATCTTTATTTTTATATATGACATATATAAGCCTAGTTTAATAGGACGATTCTATAATCTTACGAGCAACCCACCATTAGGCTACATTATGAGTGCCATATTGCATGGAATATTGAGTGGTATAAGCACTATGTTGGTCTATTCTTTATTCCTAAAAATGTTCAATATTTCAGAATCTACGATTTTAACTACAAAACAAATATTGAGTTTTATATCATAATAAAACAGTTATATAGATTAACAGGACTCTTATATCCCAATTCCTAGCACAACAAAAAAACAAAAGAAAAATACTTTATCTGTCCTGCCCCCCCCAATATTGCCATCCAAATATAAAAAAATATTTTTCTTTTTTATGCTATTAAACGATTGCATGTAAATCGAAGGGGGAATGATTCTAATGATACAATAATAATACTAAAGCTCTTGCAAATATTATAAGCTAGAACGTGTTCTATCTGTTTAAATGACGTTGCAATATATAGTTTTGTATTATATTACGACTCTCAAAATTAATATCTCATAAGAATAAATAAATCATAGAAACAATCTTTACTTTTACAATACAATACTATGCAAAAGTATTAAAACTAAGGGGTAGTTAGTATATATCATAATACACTAAAACCTTGTTAAATGTAGCAATAATCGAAATAGCATATAAAACAAGCAAAATAATTTTATGATATTGAAGTGAAATAATATCAATAAGTCTTTGACCAATTATAACACCAAACAAAGAAAAAACTCCAAGTACTAATCCCGCTTCTAATACCGTATTTGTAATCAGACTATGATGTATAAGAGAGATGGTTCCAGCAATAGCAGCACACATAATAAAAAATAATGAAAGTGGAACAATTTTTTTTGTATCAAATCCTAAATAATACATTAATAATGGTGTGAGCAACACACCACCACCAATACCTAAAGATACGGCAAAAACTCCTGTCAATGAGCCAATAATTACAAGCACTTTATTTTTTTGTTTATTGGATATATTAATATGATGTGTGTTCTTTGTAGAACCACGTAAAAATTTATAAAAAGTAATACAACTTACAATTAAGAATAATAATGTCAAATGATCTGGCGTTATTATGTCCAACACAATACCGCTACAAGATGCCCCAATAATTCCTCCCATCCCTAAAAACAATGCATCTTCTATATTTAAGTTTTTTTTCTTGAACAAATTGATGATAGTCCCAAATACAGAAGAAAAAATCATTTGAATAACAGAAATACCTATGGCTTCATGAGTTGAAAAATCCAAAGATGAAACGAAATAATGAGAATAAAGCATTGAGGGCACAATTATCATACCACCACCAATGCCGAATAATGCTGATGCACCCCCCGTCACGATACCCAATACTGCTAAATACAAAAATTCCATAAGACAATTATATTGAAAACAGAATATTATTGGATATTTAGTGTTATTTTTCACACAAAAAATATCTACTATATATTCAAAAAGTAACAATCCTTATAATCTCTATGAAATAACCATAAATCCCATTCAAAGTAAGTCATAAATACGCATTTTGAATTCCTTTATAAATAATAGCACCTATTCTCCCTTTTTGTGTGTTTATATGTATATTTTCTCCTGGCATATATGTATTAATTTGCAATGAAGTTTCGATATTGTTATGGCAATCATAAAAGTTTAAATAAAACATTACAACAGACTCATCATTAACAACAACTCGCAATGTTTTTGTAGCTTCATCATCAATTTTTATAAATTTACTTAATTCAGCGTGTAAAATATGCTTTAATTCATTTTTGTAACTTTGAAGCCCTTTAAATTCAATGTTAACACGATAGCTTGGCAAAATATCAATAATCTCCTGATAATTAGAAAGCTCTTCTGTCGCATACAACATATCTTTTGATAAAACTTGATATAAAGACACATCATTTTTGTAATCTTTCATTACATGCTTAAAATGCTTGTATTGATTAAAAGCTGGAGTTTGACAAAATTGTAAGAGAGAATCCAATGTCTGCTTATTGTTTTGTAGGCGATTCGCAATTTGAGCTTGCAATAAGTTTTTATCTACTCTTACACGGACAAATATCATATTATCTTTTTTTGTTATCTTATCAATCTCTATTGCTGGCAAATCTTTAATTTGAGATTCTATTACAATATCACTACTTGCCCGTGTATGCAAGGTATTGTTTACTTGTGTTGTGGAATCTTTAGCAGAATATTTAATACTAACTTGTAAATTCGTCACCAAATCTTTAATAGCATATTGTTTTGCAGCTTCAAGTGAATAGCTAGAACCGTTTCCATAAAGATATTGAGATTTTTTAGAATCCAAATGCCGATTTTTTGTATCATTAGCGACATTGCAACCCACAAAAAACAAAAAGCTTCCCAATAAAGAACTTATTATAACTGAATATTTCAGATACATTTTACAATCAAAAACCATACTCTTTGACTCCCGTCTTCAGTTTTACTACTAATTATATTATAGCATACTCAATCTCAACTTTGATGTCCAATGTAAAAACATAACCGCAATATCTTTGTATCAAATACAAAAAAATATTATCAATTTAATATAACATATTATACATTTTATAAAAAATTTAATTATTTATTGCATTAAATCAATATAGTGTAAACTTCTAGGAATTACTCTGAATCCATAAAAGAATATTTTTAAACGTATTGTTTTGTATTTCTAAAATATACTGAATGCCTTTATTTCATAATCAATGTTTTATGTGATATTTTTAACATAGACCAATGCCTTGTTTAGAATTTTACTCATTCTCTATGCTATACTAAACTAACAAAATTATTGTCTTTTTTGATAAGTTTAAGGAACAAATAATGAAAGCAACTGCACTGTATATTACACAAACATTGGAATATAAAATTGGGACAGCGATAATGAAATCAATATGCCCTAACTATACAAATAACGGGGGGGGGGGCAAGAATGCCTAGCAAATAAAAAAAATAATTACATCGCTCTCTTAAAACTAACGTTAAAGCTTCGTTTAATACGCATAAAATATAAAAAACAAAGAAAACTTTACAAAAATATAATTTCTTGCTTTCCAGAATTACAAAAAGAAATTGAAGCACTACCTGCTTGGGAAAATAAAATAATTGAAATTGGAGAAGTAGCCCAATTATTAGGCATACAAAATGCCCTAGCATTTAAATTGGGTTGTGTGGCAGAAAAACATAAAGCCAAGTGGTATCAAGGCGACTATTATTTTGCAATATTATTAGTTCTGCAAGAACTCTGCAAGACTCAAGAAGCAGAATCTTTGCAACATGAAATCAATAACATTTTATATAATAAAAATTGGAATTTAAACAATAATCACAATCCTATTAATTTTCTGGATTCCGATGAAATAACAATACAATTCATCAAAACAAATAAACAATCTATAAAAACGTGGCTGGAATCTAGTGATTTTGAGCAATATATTGAAGCCAATCATCCGTATCCTCCGCTACTTAACCCTAAGGATATAAATTATGACGACATGAAACCAGAAATTGCATGGGATTTAAACTTGCCTCTGCCAGATTACTATAAATTTATAGTAGCAACAAGAGGAGTTCAAGGTCATTATGCTTTTTTTAAATTTTTACAAAGATGTATCAATGTACTAGAAGCAAGGGCTTTCCCAACAACAAAAGATGCATACATCACATGGTTTACACAACTTTTATTGCACAAAAATGAAAAAAATGCACTCTACTTTATTAACTTTTGGGAATCTTCTCAATATGATCAAGATAAACTTGCGTGGCTATGTTGGGCAAATAAAGAAATTGTTGCATTGGTGAGAGACCCCATATCTCGCTTAAAGTCTATCATCAATCATAATGGAGACAATCCTGATACCATTAATCACTTTAATCTTACTTTTAATTGTGATGAGGTAGTAAAATATTGGATGTGGTATATATTCGGCGAGAGCCCTAATATACACATATCTCTTACTAAAGAATGCTTTTTATCACACAAATGGTTACAAGTAGATTCTTATTTTACACCATTATCAAACGACAAGGTAATGTATATTGATATGAATGAAATCATCGGCGAAAAAACCATTCATACAATGAATAGATTGGGAGAAAAATTTGACTTTTCTGTACCAAATGATCATATTTTTTTTACAGCACAAACAGGAGGTATTATAGGCTATATGCTTATGGGGAAACCAAAGATTCTTTATATACATGAAATGGATTTAGAAAAAACAAAAAATGATTTGAATAGCCTTAAAGCGAATGATAGTTTAAAAATACATATCATTCTCTTAGCAGAAAGCAATATGTATGAGAATCTCATAAACATAAACCACCTTATCAATATACCAAATAATTTCAATAATCTTATACTAAAAATGAAAAAAGATGATTTTGAGAATCTTAAAAATAATGATAAACTTTTTCAAGCAACAAAACAATATTTAAAATCTCTCATGATGTCATTAGAAAAAAGAGTGTTTATAGAAGAAGCCAAAAAAATCAATGAAAAACAAATACTTAGTTTCCTTGCAATACAACAAAAATTGCAAATATTAAAAGATATTTTAGATGAGGAAACAGCACATATTAAAGAAGTTCGCCCAGACATCGTAGAATCATGGCAATATTACCAAGAATTTGAAAGATTATGCAAAACCAAAGGCATTAAATAAAATAGTGCAATATTGCGATAACAGAATCTATAAATATAAAGCCAAAAAATTAAAATATTCTTAAATTTTATGCTACAATTACGGCATTTTATTACTATTAAGGAAGTAAAATGCCAAATAATATAACACAATTTGAATTTATTGAAACACAAGATGCTCCAAAAGCCATAGGACCATATTCACAAGCAATTGCGGTGCAAAATCTAATTTTCACTTCTGGACAAATTCCACTTTTACCAAATGGAGATTTTTTAGATTCTGATATTAAAGCACAAACACATCAGGTTTGTAAGAATCTTCAAGCGGTTTTAAAACAAGCGAATAGCTCTTTAAAACACGTGATAAAAACAAATGTATATTTAAGCGATATGAGTTTATTTTCTGACTTCAATGAAGTCTATGGTGAATATTTTCCTCATAAACCCGCACGTAGTACAGTATGCGTAAAAGAGCTTCCAAAAAATAGTAAAATAGAAATTGAGTGTATTGCTATAAAAGCATAGTTTCATTTTAATTGTCCTTGTATTATTTATATTCATTAAAATATAATATTTATCACATATCACAATTAAAATCTAATAACTGTTGTGAGTTTTTATTACCAAATCACACAAAAATCTTATTGAAATAATTAGGAGATAGAATCATGAACATTTTAATAACTGGTGCTAGTTCTGGTTTTGGGCGGGCGTTATCTCTCTTATATGCAAAAGAATGGGATAATATTACTCTATATCTCATAGCACGTCGTCAAGATAAATTATCAAGTTTAGAACAAGAAATTACAAGTCTTGGTAAAAATATTAAGGTTGTTTTAGGTATTGGCGATGTGTGTAATAAAGATTTTATCAAACTTTTTACAAAAGATTTGTGTATTGATATTCTTGTAAATAATGCTGGTTTAGCACGTGGTATCGATAGTGCAGAACATATACCATTTTGTGACTGGGAAGAAATGATAGAAGTGAATATTAAGGCTTTGAGTTTTTTAACGCATTGTATCTTACCTAAAATGGTACAACAAGGAAAGGGACATATTATCAATATTGGATCGATAGCTGGAACATATCCTTATCCAGGTGGCAATGTTTACGGTGCAAGCAAAGCTTTTGTGAAACAATTTAGTCGCAATTTACGTGCAGATTTATATAATAAAAATATAAGAGTGAGCAATATTGAACCTGGCTTATGCGAAGGGAGTGACTTCTCTATTGTGAGATTTCATGGAGATACGAAGAAAGCAGAAGAACTTTATGCACAAACTACACCACTACACGCAAATGATATTGCAAAGACTATTTTTTGGGTAAGTAGTCAACCTCCACATATCAATGTAAATTCAATCGAGATTATGCCAACTGTGCAGGCAAGTGCTGGATTAAACGTTTATTGTAATAAGAAATAACCTAAAACTACAATATCTTTTTTTTCATTAAATAAACTACCTAATATTTGGGCTTTTTTTGCTATAATGCTAAGTAATTTTTAGAAGAGATAATCTTAATTTAAGGAACAAACATTATGTTAGAATGGATGCAAAAGCACAAAAAATATCTTGTTATTACCGTATGGATAAGTGCTTTAGCATTAATCTTTGCAGGGCTTGTTGAATGGGGAGGCGGTGGTTTCTCTTCTATTTCAAAAGATTACATTGCAAAGGTGAAAAATCAAGATATAAGTCGCCAAGAATATGAAACAGTATATTTCAATATTTATAATAGTCTTAAACATTTTTTTGATAATGACGAAAGGGTGCGCATACCTGAAATTGAAGCAGAAGCCTTTAGACAAGTTGTGCAAAAAAAAATGCTTGAAGTTCTAGCAGAAGAAATTGGCGTAAAGGTCTCTATAGAAGAAATCATAGCAAGGCTCACAACGATTCCAGAATTTCTAAATAACAAAAATGAATTTGACAAAGAATACTATTTAGAAATATTAAAAGCAAACAATCGTAAACCAGAAGATTTTGAAATGCTTGTAACAAAAGAAATTTTACTCGAAAAAATGCAAAACTTCCCACTATTTCCAGCATCTACACTTGAAATTAATTCCTTTTTAAGTGCTGGAAAAATACGTGATAACCTTGCATTAAAAGTTATGGATAAGAGCTCAATTTTAAAAAATAAGGTCATAGAATTACCAGAATCTGCTATCGAAACTTTTTGGGAACAACACCAAAATACATATTATCAACCTGCAAATTATAAGATAGCCTACATAGCACTAGACTTTTCAGACATCGAAATTAATGATGAAATTTTGACAAAATTTTACAATGAAAATGCAAGTCAATATTCTGAAGGAGCTGTAGAGAGAGAACGCAATACATTGATTGAAGACTATAAAAAATCTTATACAAAAATTATTTTTACATACCTAAACAATGTACAAGATTCATTGCAATCAAAAAATAATTCAAGCCAAGTCTTTAGTAATGTGTTGACGAATTTAGACCGCAATTCACTTGCTATTCTTAGTCACTACTTGTATGATGAAAAACAAATATTTCCTGAAATTCCAATTAGTTTTGCGAATTTATCAGAGAATGATATTGCTATGTATCCAAAACTTTTGGAACAAATTTCTAATGCAGAAGAACTATTACCGCCAATAGAATACAATAATGGTGTTTGGATTGTCCCTTATGTATTAGAAAAACAACCAAGGGTACAGTTGACTTTTGACCAAGCTAAAGAATTGGTGCAAAAAGATGCGTATAAACAACAAGAAGATAAAGAATTTCGTAAAATTGCTGAAAGCCAACTACATAATCTTGATACAAGCACATTAACTGACATAGGATTCATCGGTATTCCAAATTCTTCTATGCAGCTCCATAATAATGAAGAATATAGAAAAATTGAAAAAATGGGATTAACAGATTCTGAAATTCAACAAGTTCTCACACAAATCATGACAACTCATAAAAAAAATGGGGTGGTATTTATAGATAACCAAAAAGCTATTTTTTATCAAGTTAAACGACAAAACATGCCAAGTTATAATGAATTAATCAATGCATCTAATAATGAAATTAATGAAATTGAGGAATACAAAAATCGTGATTTACGTAATGCACTCTTTGAGTATACCATAAATCGATATAAAATTATCGATTATAGGAGATAAAAGTTGAATAAAGTTATTTTAGGTATTGATATTGGTTCTACCAAAATTTGCTCTATCATTGCTGAAGTTAAAGATTCCACTGTGCAAATTATTGGTACAGGATCTTGTAAATCACAAGGTGTCAAAAAAGGAGCCATTGTTAATATAGAACAAGCAAGCCGTGCTATTCGATCGAGTGTAGATGACGCAAAACGAATGGCCGGGGTTAATATCCCTAAGGCTATTGTATCTATATCTGGTGTACATACAAAAAGTTTTAATTCTAACGGTATCGCACATGTTGTAAACCGCGAAGTTAATCTTGATGTAATTAATTCTGCACTTAATGTTGCAACACACAATGCTGGGATTCCTAAAGACTACGATATTATTCATGTTCTACCCTACCGATTCAAACTTGATGATCAAGACTTTGTCGAAGATCCTATTGGTATGACAGGTACAAGCCTAAAGGTTGAAGCACATATTGTTACCGTTCAAAGAGCAAGCTTAGAAAATCTAAAAAAGTCAGTAATGTTAGCCGGAGTTGAAATAGAAAATATTGTGCTATCTTCTTATGCATCTTCTATTGCAGTATTACATGACGATGAAAAAGAGCTTGGTGTAGCATGTATTGATATGGGGGGACAAACCTGTGAGTTAATGATATATGATGGCAATTCTATGCGTTACAATGATTACTTGCGAGTTGGATCAAATAATATTTCTAATGATATAGCAAAAGCATTAAACACTCCATTAAAAATTGCAGAAGAGATTAAAATTAAATACGGCAATCTATTGCCAACAGATTCAGATAAAACAAATGCTCTACAAATTCCGAAAATAGGAAGCTCTAATCCCAATGACTTAGTGGAAGTACAATTAAATCAAGTTTATCATGTTATGGGATTACGAGCTGCAGAAACATTTCAAACACTTGCACGTTCAATTAAAGTAAGTGGTTTAAAAAATCACATAAGTAGTGTCGTGCTGACAGGTGGTATGATAAATCTTAGAGGTATACATGAATTTGCTAGTGCCGTATTTAGTCCATTATCGGTGCGTCTAGCACGTCCTATCGAAATAGGTGGATTATTTGATGATCTTAAAAATTCTAGTAGTGCTGTTGTTGTTGGATTAATACTTTATGGTGCAGGAAAATTTACAAATTATGAAAAAGATTCGGAAAACAACATTAGGAGTAAACATAATGCCTTAAATATGGTAGAATCTGATAAAATAAACCCAATTTACAATCAAACACAAGATGATAATTTTCAAATCGATCTAACAGACTTGGAACAGGAAGCAGAAAGCATTAAGGATACAGAAGAAAAACCACGTTTTATTGAAAGAATGATGAAATGGTCTAAAAATCTATTTTAATAACTTAAAAATTGAAGGTAATAATATGAATACAAACGTAGATATAAAAGAAATTAAAGAAATTGAACATACGCCAATTATCACTGTGGTAGGTGTAGGAGGAGGCGGCAATAACACGATAGCTCATCTTGTAAAAACAGGGACTTTTGAAAATATTCGCTTAATGATTGCTAATACCGATTTGCAACATATGCAAAATAGCCCTGTAAAAACTCATATTACCCTAGGCAAAAAAGGTTTGGGTGCTGGCATGAAACCAGAAAAAGGTAGAGAAGCAGCAGAAGAAAGCTACGAAGAAATCAAACGTGCACTCGACGGTTCTGATCTCATTATTATTTCAGCAGGACTTGGCGGTGGAACCGGAACTGGTGCGGCTCCTGTTTTTGCTAAAGCAGCAAAAGAAACCGGTGCTCTTACAATTGCTGTTGTCACGAAACCTTTCGGTTATGAAGGTAAAAAACGTGCTCATCTTGCAGAAGAAGGATTGAAAGAATTATATATGGCATGCGATTCAATCGTTGTGATACCCAATCAAAAACTTTTAAGCGTAATTGGTAAAAATACAGGATATCGTGAAAGCATGAGCTATGTTGATGACGTTGTTGCCCGTGCGGTCAACGGAATCTCAAGTGTGATTTTAAATCATTCTAATGACGGAATAAATGTAGATTTTCAAGACTTATGCACAATAATGAATCATAAAGGTTTGGCATTAATGGGGATTGGAGAAGGTGAAGGTGAAAATGCAGCAGAACAAGCCATTAGAGATGCCATAGAATCTCCACTATTTGACAATATGTCAATCAATGGTTCAATGGGAGTTATCGTAAATTACGAGTTTAATCCAGACTATCCATTTTATGCCATTTCTGAATCTATGAATATTATAGAAGAAGCTGCTAAAAGTGATGCTGATATCATTTTTGGGACAATGCCAAGAGAGGGATTTGATATTAATAAAGTACGTGTATCTATTATTGCAACAGGATTTGAGCAAAAGAAAAATGAACAACCACAGTCTCATACACAACAAATAAATGCAGAACATAAATCAATTGCTAAACACACTCAACAACAAGAGCATCCAGATTTATTTTCATCACCAGATGTATTTGTGTATAAGACAATAGGTGGAGAAGATTATGCCGAAGACGAATTAGATATACCAACTTACATAAGATATCAAAAAGATTAACTACCGTTACTCAAGTTTTTAGGTATAAATAACAAAATTATATTAAACATATAACCAAAATAATATATTTACTACTTGTATTCTATGTAATCTTACATAACTAGGTGCAAAAATGCAACACTCATTACATAAAGCTGAAAAAATAATTTTAGAAACCAGAGAACTCAAAAAATCCTTTTATGACAAAACACATGGTAATGTGGAGATTTTAAAAGGTATTAACTTTAGTTTAAAAAAAAGTGAAGTAATTTCTATTATTGGACCGAGTGGTTGCGGTAAAAGCACTTTCTTACGTTGTCTAAATGGCTTAGAATCTATTAATTCTGGCACGATTATTTTTAATGATAAAATATTAGATTCTGATACTAATTGGCACTTAATCCGTCAGAAAATTGGCATGGTATTTCAAAATTATGAACTTTTCCCTCATTTCAATGTGCTAGATAATATTATTCTTGCACCGCATAAAGTACTAAAAAAAAATAAAAAAAATGCGATAGAAGAAGCTATGCTGTGGTTAAAAAAGGTTGGTTTAGAAGAGAAGGCAAAAAGTTTTCCAAAAAATTTAAGTGGTGGGCAAAAACAACGAGTTGCTATTGTAAGAAGTTTGTGTATGAATCCGGATATTATGCTCTTTGATGAAGTCACAGCAAGTCTTGACCCAGAAATGGTAAAAGAGGTCTTAGAAGTCATCAAAACACTTGCTCGTGAAGGTATGAGTATGATTATTGTTACACATCAAATGCGTTTTGCACAAGCAATTAGCCATAGAATTGTCTTTTTTGATAAAGGTGAAATTGCAGAAGAAGGTTATGCAGACACTTTTTTTACATCACCACAAACAAATAGGGCGAAACAATTTCTTAATATCTTTGATTTTGAATAGAAGCCACATTATCACAATAAATTCGATTATATTATATATGTTATAATTCATAATGATTAAATAGTTTGGATAAAAAAATGAGAATTGCTATTATTCGTCTATCAGCTTTTGGTGATGTTGTTATCGCATCGAGTATGCTTGCTGGATTAAAATTATTTTATAACTGTTCTATTGAATGGTTCATAGATGAAAGATTTTCTGGAATAATAGAAGATTCTCCATATATTTATAAAATCCATAGTTTACCATTTAAAAAACTACTAAAAAGTGTAATAGGGATATTGAAAATAAAAGAGTATTGTGATAACTGTGGATATTATGATATTGTAATTGATATGCAGGGACTTATTAAATCTGCCCTTATAGGAAAATTTTTAAAAACTCAATATTTTGTTGGTTTTTCTATAAAAAGTGCGAGAGAAAGCTTAGCTAGTATTTTTTACACACACAGAGTAAAAATTCCCTATGATGAAAACATTTTAAAGAGGAACTTCAAAATAATTTTTGAATATTTACCTGATACCAGAATTAATTTAAAAAAAGTTTTAACTGTACGTAATCAAAGCTTAGGAGTCAATCATCATGTCTTGGATAAAAATTTAATAAAACTCTTTATTCCCACCTCGCATATACAACAAACTTTTAACTTTTTTTTTGTTTTGGAAGCCTCAATTCACAATAAAATGTACCCAGTCGAAAAATATGCCATTCTTGCTCATTATTTACATACATTTTTAGAAATGCAGCAATGTAGGTTTTATTTTACATGGCATGACAATGAAGAAATAGCAAATAATCTTGTAATGTTGCTTGCCAAGCAATCAATTCTCGCTTATAAACTACCAAAATTAGATTTTAATACACTTAAATTTTGTATAGCACAAATGGATTGTGTGGTTGGTGGCGATACTGGTGTTACACATCTAGCATGGGCTATGGGCAAACATTGTATTACGCTATATGGTAACTCTAGCACAACAAGGAGTAAAAATATGCGTAATACAAAACTTCAACGTGTTTTACTTGGGAATCCATATGTAGTATCCAAAAGTAATTCTTTTGAAATAAGTAGTATAGACCCACAAGAAATTTTTCAAGTATTTAAATGTGAAATAATGAACACCGAAAGCACAAAAAATTAGAGGCATTATTAAAATACACTTTTTCAATCTAATGAACAGAGAGAGAGATTAACCACCTAGATACTGTCTTAATTGTCTGCCTATACGTGGATGTTTAAGTTTTTTAATAGCACTTGATTCTATTTGTCTTACTCTCTCTCGAGTCACGTTCAAGGCTTTACCAATTTCTTCCAATGTCCTATCACTCTCATCATCAAGCAATCCAAAACGCATTTTTATAACAGCTTTTTCCCTCTCATTAAGCTGATCCAATACGTTGTCAATTTGATGTCGCAAATCTTCTTTTAGCATAGCATCCATTGAACTCATCGTCGTTTTATCTTCTACAAAGTCTCCAAACTTCCCATCATCATCATTGCCAATTGGTGCCTCAAGGCTGATTGGTTCTTTTGTAATTTTTATTACATTCTTTACCTTATCGACACTTAATCCAACCTGACTAGCAATAGATTCAACATCAAGCTCTTCCCCCTTTTCTTGTGAATGCCTACGCATAAGATTCTTGATTTTATTAATTGTATCAATCATGTGGATAGGGATACGAATAGTCCTCGCTTGATCCGCAATGGCTCTACTAATAGCTTGCTTTATCCACCAAGTCGCATAAGTAGAAAATTTATACTGCTTACGATATTCAAATTTATCAACAGCTTTCATCAATCCTATATTGCCTTCTTGAATAAGATCCAAAAATGGTAAACCACGATTGGTATATCTTTTAGCAATACTGACAACAAGTCTTAAATTGCTCCTACTCATTTTTGTTTTTGCAGTATCAGAAATATTTTTTCCTCTTTTAATTTGTTCTAATATTTCCTTAAGTTTTTGTGGTTCTAAATTAAAACCACTCTGACTTGCCTCACGTGTCTTATAAAGCTTTTGAATTTCTACATAAGTCGCAACCATAGTATTTTCTGGAACCTGTGCTACAATATCTTCTCGAGTCATATTTGTAATATTTTTTAAAATTTCTCTATGGTTTTCCATCAACACATCATTAAAAAGATTTAGTCTATACTCCAATCTCTTTAATTCTTTTTCAAATCCATCATCACTTTTAAGACTGTTTTCCATGGCCTTTGTAAGCTCATTAATGAGTTTACTAGTTGGACCAAGTGCCAATAATCTTTGCTTTAAGATATTTTTCTTATGAGCCAACATTAATGTGTAGAACAGATTCTTATCTGCATTTTTGGCTACATTATCCTTTTCTTCAAAACTTTCTTCTAAAATTTTAAGCCAATCATTTTTTGCATCTTCCAAAGCCTGAAAACTTTCAAGCACATTTTCAATGCGAGCTTCATCTGCTTTAGAACTTTTTTTGTTCTTTGTTTTAGATTCCTCATATTCATATTCATTTTCTTCAAATTCAATATCTTCAGTCTCATCTGCGTCATCATCTTGATTGTCTTCAAAACTTTTAAAAAGCTCCTTAACTCTTCTTTCTCGATTAATTAAAGCATCTTTATAATCATAAATAAAATCAATTAAATAAGGAACAGAGCAAATTGCATCAATGATAATATCTTCACCTTTCTCCATATCTTTACTAAGATTAATTTCTTCTTCTTTGCTTAAAAGAGGTATTTGCCCCATTTCACGTAAATACATGCGTACAGGGCTATCACTTCTACTCCATTCCAAAAGTTCTCTCTCTCGCTGAAAATCAAACTCTTCACTTAAAGATTCTTCAATATTTTTTTGTTTAATAATTGCAGCTTGGATCTTATCTTTTTCATTCAAGTTTTTTGCCATTTCAGATGAACTAATAAGTTGCTTTTTATATGTCTTACATAATAATTTGATTTTTTGAATCATTAACATTGTTGGTTCGCTATCTATAGCTTGTGCAATAGTCTCATAAGATATACATTCCTCTTTTGCATTTTTAAAAAGATTCTCTAGTTTTTCATTTATTTTATTCACATTTGTAGCCATAAAATTCTCCTTAACCTCTATACTCTAAATTATATCATAATAAAACAAACATATTAATCACACTTAAGTTAACGCCTTACAAATTAAATCACAGAAAAATGGTAATATATAGTACAAAAAAATCATTCATATGTCTTCAAATCAAATTCACTGTCAATATTAGTTTGACTGATAAACTCCTTATTAAAAATGATTGTTTTATAACAATGCAGCATTAATCTTTTTGCATTTTTTGTATACGAATCATTATAAATAATATCACCAACTATAGGATGTTTAATACTTGCTAGATGAACTCTAATTTGATGTGTTTTTCCTGTTATGATATTTATTTCTACTAAAGTAGTATTATTAAAAATACGTATAGGATATACAATGCTTAACGCATTATCTCCATTTTTAGAAATATAGCTTTTTGCCTTAACACCCTTTCTTGTTGCAATACGCTTCTCAATATGAATAGTATCATATATTTTCCCTTCAACTAAGGCAAAATACGTTTTTTTTACCCGCTTTTGTTGGAATTCACAAATCGCTTTTTGAAGCGTTATTTCATTTTTTGCCATCAAGATAACGCCACTTGTATCTCTGTCTAAACGGTTAATCAATTTACAATAAGCATATCTATTCTCTAAACTATAACTTTCTATACCAATGCTTTTATCTAAAACCAGTAAATCATTATCTTCATAAATTTTATACACAATAATTTCTGAAATATCAAATTTTGTCTTATGTGATAACAATTGCCTTGCAACCTCAAGACGTCTGCCATTTATATTTACTATACCCATATCAATCATTTTTTTAGCTCGTTTCGTTGATATATTATATTGAGCAGCTAAGAGTTTATAGGCTCTTTCGCCCTTTATATGTTTCTCGTTATGTAAATTATTCATACGATAATAATTTTTAAGATTCTTCATATTTTTTTATACCCTAATAAAACATTTCTTACGGAATAGCAGTTGAATTATATTCTCATCGTGACCTGCCCCACATTATAAACATCATGAACAATTGCAATTTTACAATTTTCAGCCATTAATTTCACAATGCAAGTGCTTCCATAATTAATCACATTTTATCTAACTTATTGCGAAGTTTTATATACAAAATATATAAAAATTAATTATAATATAAGCCATAATATATAGCATCACGGAGAATTACGTTGGAACAAAGCCAAAAAGAAATTCTTTACAAAATACAAGGTATAAAAATTGATAATAACCCAATCCTTCTTACACATAACAATATCGTATGGCGTACCAATAGGAATCTAGAAGAAATCCAACAAATTTTATTTCATATTAAAAACACTATTTACAATATTGCAAAAAACCATAATATCCCAACACAATCCATATCCATATTCCAAATTCCTAATAATGAAAAAGCCCAAGAAGATCCACATACAAATTCAAATATGCAATCCGACAAGATACCTATTCGTATCAAAACATACCCTATTGCCCTAACATCTTTAAACAAGAAATATTTATATAAAAACTATAAAGACAAATTAATAGTAAAACAGCTTTATAAAAGAAACCCAGTATTTTTAACCACACAATTACTAAAAAAACACAAAAGCAGAATTAATCATTCTATAATTCATTCAAAATTTTTTGCTAAAAATGTGGGACGTTTGGAGACTTCACGTATAAATAATGCTACTAAAAATAACTCAGAATCTCCATATATCTATGATGTTTGGGTTAATATGAATACTTTTGTATCCAAAAATAAAAATTGGATACAAGAATACCAGCAAAGCATACAACCAATTTTATGTGGTGATTTCTATATTCATCCAAGTTGGCATAAACAAAATATTCAATATAAGAATCTTATTATTGATCCATCTTTAAGTTTCGGTAGCGGGCACCATGCAACAACTGCAATGTGTATTGAATTTTTAAGCAGTCTTCACTTAAAGAATAAAAAACTACTTGATGTTGGATGTGGTAGCGGTATTCTTTCGCTTGTTGGTGCAAGTTTGGGTGCTAATGTTTATGCTTGCGATACCGACCCATATGCCTGCAATCAAAGTCATCATAATTTCAAAATTAATAAATTACACTATAAATTAATTTGGCAAGGAAGCATAAAAGATTGTAGCAATCATGATATACCGCAATTATATGATTGTATTTGTGCTAATATTGTAAGCTCCATTATTTTAATTTTAAAAAATGATTTTATAAAACACCTACAAAATCAAGGAATATTGATTCTTTCTGGTATTCTAAAAGAACATGAAAACAATATTCTTGAAAATTTCTCATGTCTAAAATTATTGGAAAAAAAGCAAATTGACGAATGGATAAGTCTAAAGTTTATCAAAACATAATATAATACCGCAATTTAGTTTTAAGAGAGGATAAAAATGGCAAATAACGATAATAGCAAAAAACCAAATACAAAGAATCCTATTCTTATTTTTATAATCGTGGGGATTATTGCAATTTTTCTATTCAAGTTATTGTCTCCAGATGATTCAAGTCTATTTGGTCGACTTGGGACAAATAGCACAAGTCAAACAATTGAATATTCTGAATTTAAACAATATATAAAAAACGGGCAAATCCAAAGTGTTTCAATTGGGCAAACAATGATTAAAGGTGTAAGTAAAAGCAGTAATCCTACAATTTATTATACAACAAGAAAAGTTCAAGACACAACACTTATCCCATTGCTAGATGAATATAAGGTAAGTTATAGCGGATTTAGTGAACAAAATTTTTTAACGGATATGCTTGGTTGGCTTATGCCTGTACTTATAATTATGGCAATTTGGATTTTTCTAACTAATAGAATGCAAAGAAATATGGGTGGTGGTGTATTTGGCTTGGGTAATGCAAGCAAATTAATCAATGCAGAACGTCCAAATGTAAGATTTGATGATATGGCTGGAAATAAAGAAGCTAAGGAAGAAGTGGTAGAAATTGTTGATTTTCTTAAATATCCAGAACGTTATGCTGCTGTTGGAGCAAAAATCCCAAAGGGTGTCTTACTTGTTGGTCCTCCTGGGACCGGAAAGACACTGCTTGCTAAAGCTGTAGCAGGTGAAGCTAATGTGCCATTTTTTTCTATGAGTGGTAGCAGTTTTATAGAAATGTTTGTCGGACTTGGAGCAAGCCGTGTAAGAGATTTATTTGATAAAGCAAAAAAAGAGGCTCCGAGTATTATTTTTATCGATGAAATTGACGCTATTGGCAAAAGTCGTGCTGCTGCTTCAGTTGTTGGTGGTAATGATGAACGAGAACAAACTCTAAATCAACTTTTGGCTGAAATGGATGGATTTGGTAGTAGTGCTCCTGTTATTGTACTTGCAGCAACTAACAGACCAGAAGTTTTAGACCCAGCATTATTAAGACCAGGTAGATTTGATAGACAAGTTTTAGTCGATGCACCAGATTTCAAAGGAAGAATTGAGATTCTAAAAGTTCATATTAAAGGAGTAAAGGTTGGTAAAGATGTGGATTTAAATGAAATCGCAAAATTTACTGCTGGGTTAGCAGGTGCTGACCTAGCAAACATCATCAATGAAGCAGCACTTCTAGCGGGAAGAGAGAATAAACAAGAAGTTTTACATAAACACTTCAAAGAAGCTATGGAGAGGACTATGATAGGCTTAGAAAAAAAATCTAGACGTCTTTCTCCAAAAGAAAAAAGAATAGTCGCATATCACGAAAGTGGTCATGCACTAATGGGCGAAGTAACAAAAGGTGCTCACCGTGTCAACAAAGTATCAATCATTCCTAGGGGAATGGGGGCACTAGGTTATACATTACATACACCAGAAGAAAATCGCCACTTAGAACAAAAACACGAAATGTTAGCCACAATTGATGTGCTTTTGGGTGGACGTGCATCAGAAGAAGTTTTTTTAGAGGAAATTTCAAATGGTGCATCAGATGATTTACGTAGGGCAACAGGAATATTAAAAAATATGGTTGTATATTATGGTATGACAGATGTATCTGGACTCATGGTCCTAGAGGACTTTACGGCGAGAAATAGATTCCTTGGTGGTGGGAGTAGCACACGTGAATACAGTAATGAAACTGCCCAAAAAATGGACACATATATACAAAATCAACTTGAAGATCACTATGCTCGTGTAAAACAGACTTTGCGAGATTATAAAGGTGCTATCGAGACTATGGCTCAAGAGTTACTTGAAAAAGAAGTTATTGAAGGTGATAGAGTGCGTGAAATTATCGAAGAATATGAAAAAAATAATAATCTTGAAAGCCGACTTGTTCCTTTGGAAGAAGCATAGAATGACAATAAACTGGTTTTTGTTATTATTTATATTCGCTTGTGTGTATATGTACAGTAAAGAAATGCTAACTTACTTATAAATTTTACTTTTCAAATTATCTTTCTGTAGGTATATCCATTTTACATCTATATTTACCGTAAAACTTCAATTACATAACATAACCCTCACTTACTACTTGTTTTTCTGCAATTACCAATTCTCTTATTTTTTTTTTTTTGATGATGTTATAACCATTTTGGATTAGCCGTCAAGCTTACCGATAGCCAAATTTTATAACTAGGCATTTCAAGATTCATTACTATTTTATCGCGAATTAAATCAACTTCACCAATAGAAATCGATTCGTTGCTATTGGTAGCTAAAATATTGACTTCTATCATAAAAAATCTACCACTCTTTGCAACATGTGTATCATAATCCTTAAAACCATATTCTTTACTTAATTTTTCCATAATTTGTGTAATCTTATCGTCCAATTCTGGTGGTGCTACCATAATTAAATCTTTAAGATTAGCTATCATAATCTTAAGTGGAGTAATAGAAAGAAAGAGGGAAAGCACAACAAGCAAAGCTGCATCAACATAGCGACTAAACCACTTATGTTGCTGTGGGTCTACTAATAAAATCCACCCAAAAGCAATAATGCCTCCAAGATAAGTTATGCAATCAATAAGCCATTCTGCCCTATCTACATGAATGAGTTCAGAATCTAATCTTTTGGAATAAAAAGTAGTATAGCCATACATTATACCACATAATATAAAAGCACATAGAGTATACATGATTGCCCAATTAACATCTAATAGATAACCACCATTCATAATATCACGTATTCCACTAATTAAAGCATAAACACAAGTAATTAAAAGAATTAAGCTTTTAAAAAGATTTACCATTGGCTCAAATCTAACATAACCATATTGAAAAATATCATCATCTTGTCTATAAATATAACGTGATGTTACTACACTAAGTAACCCTAGTGCAACACCAATCAACGCAACCATGCCATCAAATACTAAAGCAGAACTTTTAATAGTTATACCAAAACTTATACCAAGTACTGCAAGAAAAAGGGAACAATACATAGTTGCTTTCAAAACAATTTGTTCTTTTTTATTATTCAATTCATGAACGGATTTTTGAATAGTCTGCGGTTTATTATCCCGTATCTTCTTGCCGTAATTATTCTTTGCTACACCAATTTGCATGTTATACTCCTCATTATAATACATGATACAACACTATGATATAGTATGTAGTCATATTTTTTACTTCAGAAAATATCGTATAATACTATGTAGTTTATAAATTTTTAGAATCAATCATTGAATTTCACTAAGCACAAACAAGAGAGATTGAGCAATATTTATAGTACATGGTTAAAAAACAAGGAATAATTACTGATTCTAATTCCCAATAAACCCAATATTTTACATATTGAGTTTATTGGGATTTTGCATTTCAGCTTACAGAAAGAATGTAATTTGAATGAATATCAATAAATCATATAGAATACAATTCAGTTCATTTTAGCATAAAATTCATCACAGCCCAATTCCATAATTTTTTTATATCCATAGGTCTGCAATAAATTGGGAATATCTTTGATTTTATAGTTATTCTCTATACCTATAAGGGCAATATCATAGTAAGCAAAATCGATATTTTGCAAGATATTCATCTCTCCGCCCTCTACATCTATGGATAAATAATCAATGTGTTTTTGATGATTTTTCATAATGCTATCAAATCTTGCCCCATGCACTTTTATTTTTTGCATCGTTCCACCAAATTCTTTTACTTCATGCTCAATACGTTGTAAATGTTGTGCATCATACTCACCAACAATACCGCTAAGCATTTGTGCATAACCTGTAATTTGTAAAAACTCTATTTCACCATCAGATTCACAAACAGCGACATTATATTTAGCAACTCTAGGATTTGGACGATTTATAAGCAACTTTTCAAATACGTTGCTATCAGCTTCTATTAATACACCCCCCCCCCCCGTAGCTACCTCTAATATATAAGTGTTGCTAAGTGTAATACCATCATTTGCTCCAATATCAACAAAGAAAATATCGCTTTTTTTGCGATTTCTAAAAAAATATAAAACAAATAAATCCTGTTGATATTGAGCATATGATGTAACACTTTGTGTTTGTATCCATTTTTGAAATGCCCTATATTGCCTTTGCTCAAACGTCATATAATGCAATATTTTATGTATCATTGTTTTTAATTTCATAATAGTTTTGTTCCTAACAATATGTTTTCACTACAATTTATATCATAAAGTAATATAAAATATTATCATATTTATGATTAAAAAATGCAAATGTATCGTGTTATAACTCAATATTTTTATATGAAAAATATTATAATTAATACATTACAAACAAGATGCTTTAACAAATAGACAAGTAAACATGAGAAATGTGAATATAACCCAATACATAATACTATCTATGATGAAAGAACTTAAGAGAATGATTTATAAAATACAAAATTCTATGAATACAGAGACAGACTCTTCTAAATATATGATTTTAATAGGAAACAAAAAACCTCACATCTCAATATTCTCTAAAAATCAGATGACAAAATGCAATGTGAATGTATATCAAAGCCTTTACAAACAAATTATTACAAAGATGTTTCTTATTCAAAATAGAGTATAATACCAATCACAATAGTCATGTATTCCCCTATGATTCTCGGAA